>NZ_JBFULH010000560.1:0-2642 GCF_056400445.1 Pseudomonas sp. P5_B2
TCGCCCCGCTGGCCATCACACCAGACGAACTGGGCGATGCCTGGCGTGACGGACGCGTGCATTTGCCCTTGCAGGTGCACTGGAATGGCCAATGGTTTGGTCATCCGCACGGCGGGCAGATGAACTTCAGTTTTGGCCAGTTGATCGCCCATGCCGCGCTGACTCGCAGGTTGGGCGCGGGCACGCTGATTGGTTCCGGCACAGTCTCCAATGCCGAGCGCAGTGTCGGTTCAGCCTGCATCGCYGAGCGTCGAGCGATTGAAATGATCGAACAGGGGGCCGCACAAACCGGCTTCATGCGTTTTGGTGACCGTGTGCACATGGATGTTCAGGGTAGCGACGGCCAGTCGTTGTTCGGCGCAATCGATCAACGTGTTGTTCAGGCTCAAGGCTGAGGGGCGCACATGCGAGTATTGATTACCGGTGCCAATGGTTTTGTGGGGCGTGAATTGGTGCGATGCCTGCTGGCGCGAGGCAGCTTGTGCAGTCGCGTCATCGACTCATTGCTGGTGCTGGATACCGACCTGCAAGGATTGCCGGAGGACCCGCGCTTGCGCCGTCATTACGGCAGCATTACCGATGTGGCCTTGATGCGCCGGGTGTTGGCCGACGGCATTGATGTGGTGTTCCATCTGGTCAGTATCCCCGGTGGCGCCGCCGAAGAGCAGTACGAACTGGGTTATCAGGTCAACCTGTTGGCCAGCCTGGAATTGCTCAATCAATTGCGCAACAAAGCGTTACCGCCGGTGCTGGTGTACGCCAGCAGTGTGGCGGTGTACGGCGGCCATTTGCCGGCGAAAATGACCGAGCAGGCCGAGCTGCGGCCGCAATTGTCTTATGGCACGCACAAAGCCATGGTCGAGAGCGCCGTTATCGACATCGGCCGGCGTGGGGAAGTGGACGGCCGCGTGCTGCGCCTGCCAGGCATCGTCGCCCGTCCGCGTGAACCCAATGGCTTGCGCTCGGCATTCATGAGCGATTTGATGCGGGCATTTGCCGAGGGCGAGACCTATCGTTGCCCTGTCTCCGCGCAAGCAACAGCGTGGTGGATGTCGGCGCGTTGCTGTGTAAACAACCTGATTCACGCCGCCGAACTCGATAGCAGCGATTGGGAGTCGCAACGGGTATGGCAGTTGCCGGTGCTGCATCTGTCCATTGCCCAAGTGGTGGACGCATTGGCGGCGACTTATGGCCAAGAACGTCGCAGCCTGATCAGCCATGTCCCCGATACCCAGCTGGAAGCGTTGTTTGGGCGCATGCCGCCACTGAAAACCCCGCAGGCGCGTGCAGCCGGTTTCAGCCATGACGGCAACGCTGCCACGCTGATTCGCAACGCCCTGAACCCCGCCGCCCCACGTCATTTGTCGCTCACTGGAGACACGATTCATGTCGCAGCCAATCAAGCCTAAACGTCGTCTTGTTGACCTCTCGGTCACCCTCGACAACAACCCCTACACCGATCCACCTCCGCTGTTGCCGAAGATTGATTACATGGACCACCAGCAAGGCTGGCCGGAGATGGCGGCGATGTTCCCTGGGTTGCAACTCGATCAAATGCCAGGCAACGAATCCTGGGCGGCCGAACGGCTGCACATCACCACCCACAGCGGAACGCATATGGATGCGCCCTGGCATTACGCCTCGACCACTGATGGCGGTCAGCCGGCGTTTGGCATCGACGAATTGCCGCTGGATTGGTGCTTGCAACCTGGCGTGAAGCTGGACTTCCGGCACATGGCGGACGGGCACGTGGTGACGGCCGATGAGATCGAAGCCGAGCTGGCGCGAATTGGCCATGAATTGCAGCCGCTGGATATCGTGCTGATCAACACCCGTGCCGGGGCGATATTTGGTCAGCCGGGTTATCTCGATGCGGGCGTCGGAATTGGCCGTGAAGCCACCTTGTATCTACTGGAGCGCGGGGTGCGTGTCGTCGGCACCGATGCCTGGAGTTGGGACGCCCCCTTCAAGTACACCCGCGAGCGTTTTGCCGCTGACGGTGATGCCTCGATCATTTGGGAAGGGCACAAAGCCGGGCGCGATATCGGTTATGGGCAAATGGAAAAGCTCGCCAACCTTGAAGCCCTGCCGGCCAGCGGGTTCGTGGTTTCGTGCTTCCCCTACAAGATCAAGCACGCATCAGCGGGGTTTGTTCGCGCAGTGGCGATATTCGAAGAATAAGCACCGCGCCGGGCCCGTATCAAAACCCATGGTCGTCGATTAAACACAATAAGAGAGAAAACATGCCTCTTTTGCGCATGCCCCTGACGTTATTGTTGGGTGCACTGACACTCAGTAGCAGCCTGGCGATAGCGGCCAGTGCTGATGCGAAGCAACCGAATATTTTGCTGATTATGGCCGACGACCTGGGGTATTCCGACTTGGGTAATTATGGCGGTGAAATCAATACACCCACGCTGGATGAACTCGCCCATCAAGGCTTGCAGTTCACCAGCATGTACGCGGCACCGACCTGCTCGATCACACGCTCCATGCTGATGTCCGGCACCGACAACCACCTCGCCGGGCTTGGCACCATGGCTGAAGCCTTACAGCCGTTTCAACGGGGGAAGCCGGGATATGAGGGTTACCTGAATCAACGTTCTTATTCGATTGCCGAGTTGCTGAAGGAGGGCGGTTAC
>NZ_JBFULH010000561.1:0-2636 GCF_056400445.1 Pseudomonas sp. P5_B2
GTCCTATGCCTCCTCAGTCTACGAAGGCATGCGCAGTTATGGCGGCAAGGTTTTCAAGTGCGAGGAGCACTTACAACGGTTACAACAGTCAGCCCGCTTGTTCAAACATGCCCTGCATTACACCAACGCAACGCTGACTGAGGCGTGCAATGAACTACTCAAGCGCAACGAGCTGCAAGACGCGTACATTAAAATCATCGTGTTTTATGACGAAGCCGACGTCAGTTTCATGGGGCGAGGTTGCCGCAGCAAAGTGGCGATATTCGTCCAGCCATTTGCTCCGAAGGCAGCGACCACACCTTACAGGCTCACGACCGCCAGTTGGAGACGCGCGCCCGCCGATTGCCATCCGTATCAAGCCAAAACCTCGTCCACCTATGCGATCAGTTTTTTGAGCTTCCATGATAAAGATGAGGCATTTGACGACGTGCTGTTTCTCTCGACCAACGATACGGTCTGCGAGTCCAGTGGTTCCAATATCTTTTTTGTGAAGGGCAGCCAACTCATTACACCGACGACCGAAATGGCACTGGCGGGTATCACTCGCCGCGTCATCATCGATGAGCTGTGCCCGGTGATGGATCTGCAAGTGATACAGAGGGACATTTCGAGTTCGGAATTGGGCCATTTTGATGGTGCCTTCTTATGTGGCACAGCAATGGAAATCACTGAAGTCAGCTGCATTGACGGTTTGCATTATGAAAGGAACCAGTGGGTCGAGTTGTTGGCAAACCAATACAGAAAGAGCGTGATACACACACTGCCCTAATCT
This sequence comes from Pseudomonas sp. P5_B2, assembly GCF_056400445.1. Taxonomy (NCBI): domain Bacteria; kingdom Pseudomonadati; phylum Pseudomonadota; class Gammaproteobacteria; order Pseudomonadales; family Pseudomonadaceae; genus Pseudomonas; species Pseudomonas sp. P5_B2. Next base: position 773 of record NZ_JBFULH010000561.1, read on the forward strand.
TCGGGGGAGGCTCCCCCGAAGGTTTAGCGGGTTTTAGCGCCGCAGAACAGAGGAACGAACGGTACCCGCCTACGCTTGCGGATCGACGTTATCCAACGCCCGATTCACCGCCAATTCCGCCAGCATGATGATCTGCTGAATCGCCAACACTGTATTGCGCTGCGGGCCGATCAGGTTCGCGGCGAAATCACTGGTCATGACACTGACGGAGGCCAGTGACTCGCAGGCTTGGGCCAGGAGACTTTCGGTGTCCATGTTCGGGGCGACCAAGAACATGGTGCTGGGACGGCGGGGTTTTTCGGTGTATTGCGACGGGGGATCGAGGTAATAATCGAGGGCGCGTTTTATGGCTTCGCGGTCTTTGATTAGCGACTCGGTGCGCAAGTCTTCGGCTTCGGGAGTGGTGGGTGGATCGGGGACTGACTTATCCATGGAAAACTCCTACTGATAACGGGAGCCATCTCTTCGCCGGATCTCAAGCGACGAAGAGGTGGCAGCTATGTGCAGAGTGAGATCACCGGAAGTAGGCACCCGGCCAGACCGAAGTCTGCCCGCACACAGCCGCCATAACGCATTTACAGGCAGCAGATAAGCTGGCGCCAATTATGGTGGCATTGGCGCTAGATGAATACTAATTGCCGGGGATCTCACGCCCGGTCGCTGATTTTGCAGCGACAGCCAGAGGTTAGAGACACTGCTTCCTACCCGGCAACCTGAAAAATGCGTGGGAAAGCGCTGTGTTTCTTACACATCGTTAAACACAAAAATGGAACGTGGAGCGTCCCTGGCGGCATTCCCACGCAGGAGCGTGGGAACGATCACTCCGAGGCAGCAGAAAGGGATTTGACGACTACCAGTCCGCCATCGCCAGCAGGCTAGCTCCCATCTTCTTGAGATTCGGATATTCGCGAAATCAACGTATCCCGCCCCAAAACTGTGGGTATAAATAAGTAACACCGCGCTCCAACCGAGCGCACAGAACGTGTCGATTGACCCGCAGAGGTGCACCCGGTTGCACCGAAAAAAACCTGCGCAAACGGTCAAATGCGCCTGGATTTATACATATGCGACATTAAGGTACGTACGTGCCACTGTTTAACGCCTATGCTCGATCAGGATCTTGCATTGGGTACGGCGCCTGCATAAGTATCCGCAGGGTCGGCTCACGAGGTCGTCCTATAATTCCAAAAAAGCCACAATCATGAGGCCACCATGCTTAAAAACGCGGTCATTCCGTTTTTACTCGGCGCCAGCTTATTAGCTAGCGCACCCTTCGCCCAAGCCGCGACTAACCTGGTGTTCTGCTCCGAAGGGAGCCCGGCCGGTTTCGATCCAGGTCAATACACCACCGGTACCGACTTCGACGCTTCTGCGGAAACCATGTTCAACCGCCTGACCCAGTTCGAGCGCGGCGGCACCGCCGTGATTCCTGGCCTGGCGACCAGTTGGGACATTTCTCCGGACGGCCTGACGTACACCTTCCACCTGCGCGACGGCGTCAAGTTCCACACCACCCCGTACTTCAAGCCGACTCGTGATTTCAACGCTGACGACGTGCTGTTCACCTTTAATCGCATGATTAACAAGGATGACCCGTTCCGCAAAGCGTACCCGACCGAATTCCCTTACTTCACCGACATGGGGATGGATACAAACATCACCAAGATCGATAAAGTCGACGACAAAACCGTCAAGTTCACCCTGAAAGAAGTTGATGCCGCGTTCATCCAGAACATGGCCATGAGCTTCGCCTCGCTGCAGTCCGCCGAGTACGCAGCCCAGTTGCTGAAAGAAGGCAAAGCCGCCGACATCAACCAGAAGCCGGTCGGTACTGGTCCGTTCGTGTTCAAGAGCTACCAGAAAG
>NZ_JBFULH010000562.1:0-2635 GCF_056400445.1 Pseudomonas sp. P5_B2
GTCCATGCTCGGGCCGACCTTGACCCCGATCGGGTTATTCACCCCGCGCAGGAATTCGACGTGTGCGCCGTCGAGTTGCCGGGTGCGGTCACCGATCCACAGCATGTGCGCCGAGCAATCGTAGTAATCATTGGTCAGGCTGTCGCGCCGCACGAAGGCTTCTTCGTAGTTCAGCAGCAGCGCTTCGTGGGCGGTGAAGAAACTGGTTTCGCGCAGCTGCGGCGAGGTGTCCATGCCACAGGCGCGCATGAATGCCAGGGTTTCATCGATGCGGTCGGCCAGGTGGCTGTATTTTTCCGCCAGTGCCGAGTTGGCGATGAAATCCAGGTTCCACTTGTGCACTTGATGCAGGTCGGCAAACCCGCCTTGGGCGAACGCACGCAACAAGTTCAGGGTGGCGGTGGACTGGTGGTAGGACTGCAGCAGGCGTTCCGGGTCCGGCACGCGGCTTTTCTCGTCGAAACCGATGCCGTTGACGATGTCGCCACGGTAGGCGGGCAGGGTCACGCCGTCGATGGTTTCGTCGTTGGCCGAGCGCGGCTTGGCAAACTGCCCGGCCATGCGACCGACCTTGACCACCGGACAGCCGGCGGCGAAAGTCATGATGATGGCCATTTGCAGCAGGACTTTGAACGTGTCGCGGATTTTCGCGGCAGAGAACTCGGCGAAACTCTCGGCGCAATCGCCACCTTGCAACAGGAACGCGCGCCCCTGGGTCACTTCGGCAAACTGACGGCGCAACTCACGGGCCTCACCGGCAAACACCAGTGGCGGATAACTGGCCAGGGTTTGCTCGACCTGCTGCAAGTGAGCGGCGTCGGGGTAGTGGGGTTGTTGCTGGATCGGCAGGGCGCGCCAGCTGTCAGGGCTCCAGGGTTGGCTCATCACGTTCTCTAGTGTTTTACGCTCGGACCGCCATGTTATCAGCAATTAGTGCGTGACCTGTTCCCGTCGCTTCGCAGACAATTGCGCCTTTGCCGCGCCTGCTCGCGGTTTTATTGCGTTGCCGTTTATGCAAACAGGCGCGGCAACAATCAGGAGACGAAATGACTGAGGAGCGCGTCGAGCATCTGCTCGCCGAGGTACAGGATGAGTTCGGCGTGATACGCGTGCTGGAAGTGGCCGATTACCGTTTTCTGGAGTTCGGCGATGCCATCGAGCAGAGCTGCGTTTTCACCGCTGATCCAAGCTGGCTTGAGTACGACTATACCCGTGCGATGCTGATCGGTGCGCTGTGCCACGAGCAGCCGGAAAGCGCGCTGTTTCTGGGGCTTGGCGCGGGCACGCTGACCCAAGCGTGCCTCAAGTTTTTGCCGTTGGAAGATGTCGAGGCGATTGAATTGCGCCCAGACGTACCGCGCCTGGCCATCGAATACCTTGGGCTGGATGACGATCCCCGGCTGTATATCCGCGTCGGCGATGCACTTGAGCTTCTTGATACCGCTGAGCCGGCGGACCTGATCTTCGTCGACCTTTACACCGATGTCGGGCCGGGTGTCGGGCATCTGGCCTGGAGCTTTCTGGAAAACTGTCAGAAACGCCTGAATCCGGGTGGCTGGCTGGTGATCAATCAATGGGCCACCGATGATGGCAAACCGTTGGGGGCTGCGTTGCTGCGTGGGCTCTATCACCGGCATTACTGGGAGCTGCCGGTGAAGGAGGGCAATGTGATTTTGCTCGTGCCTTCGGAGTTGGATCAGGAACTGGATATGGACGGTTTGATCGCGCGGGCAGAAGGGCTGGCGCCGCGATTGGGGTATTCGTTGCAGTCGTTGATCAAGGCGATTCGCCCGGCAACATGAATGGCAGCATAAATTCATTGTGGCGAGGGGGCTTGCCCCGTTCGGAGGCGAAGCCGTCGTAAACAGCAATTGGGGTGTGCCTGATACACCCCAATTGAATGGTTTTGGGGTTGCTGCGAAACCCAACGGGGGCAAGCCCCCTCGCCACAGGCGGAATGTCAGCAGCCTTTGAAGATGCCGGGCCGCTTCTCGACCATCGAGCGAACCCCCTCCTTGGCATCCTCACTCGCCATCAACTTCTTCACCAATGGCGRCAATCCCTGCGCTGCAGCGGTTTCCCCTTCATAGCGCGCCTGCCGTGCAGACATCAGCGTCGCCTGCACGCCAAGCGGTGCCTGCCTGGCAATCCGTTCGGCCAATTCAATGGCCCGTGGAAGCAGGTCCTCGCTGGCCATGACTTCCTGCACCAATCCCAGATGCAACGCGTCATGCGCATCGAATTCATCGCCGGTCAGCAGCCAGCGCATCGCATTGCCCCAGCCGGCTACCTGATGCAGGCGCAATGTCGCGCCGCCAAACGGGAAAATCCCGCGCTGCACTTCGTTCTGGGCGAATCGAGTGTTGCTGGCGCACAGGTTGATGTCAGCGGCCAACATCAACTCGATGCCGATAGTCAGGCAATAGCCCTGCGCAGCCACAATCACCGGTTTGCTGACTCGGGGACCGGCTAAAATACCCCACGGATCGCAGCCTCCTGGCGGTGCTTGCCAGCCATCAGCCAGTGCCGTGCTGGCTTTGACCAGATCGAGTCCGGCGGTGAAATGCTCGCCATGACCGAACACCACCGCCACCCGCGCCTCGTTGTCTGCCTCGAATTCGCCATACGCCAGACT
>NZ_JBFULH010000563.1:0-2632 GCF_056400445.1 Pseudomonas sp. P5_B2
CCACGGTGCCGCCCGCCGCAATCGCTTGTTGATAAGACTTGTCCACATCCGTCACATACAGATGCAGGCCTACCGACGGTGAATTGTCAGGATTACTCAACGGCCCCTGATCACACGGCGTGCCGAGCATGATCGGGCAGTCGCCTATGCGCAGTTCGGCATGTCCGATCCCGCCGTCCGGCATAGCCAGGCGCATGACTTCGATGGCGCCAAAGGCCTTCTTGTAGAACTCGATTGCTTCAGCCGCTTTGTGGATGCCCAGATATGGGGTGATGCTGTGATAACCCTCTGGAATGGGTTTTACGCTCATGATGAATCTCCCTGTTTGTTGTTGTGGATGAAAAGGTGTCCTGTGTCGATTTCCGACCGAATAAATATAGGCCCGCGTCGTGTTGGCTACCAAGCGCCCGACGAGCAGCGACGCTGTTCAGCCAACAACAGCGCAGCAGCAGATTGCTCGGATGCGGTAATGCAAAACCTGAAAAATACTCGCCAATTGCCCGAAAACATTAGCTCATGACCTCGACACAGAAGCTGCAATGGCTCTGTTAAACACTGCTGTCGAGAACATCAAATGCCTGAATCTGCCGTTTATCCGAAAAACTCGTCGTCGGCGCCACTCCGGTGCCACACGCGGAAATCCTCGAATTCGTCAAACCGACCTTGGCCAAGGAAGGCGTGGAGCTGGACATCAAAGTCTTCAACGACTTTATCCAGCCCAATCAGCAGTTGGCGTTGAAGAGCCTCGACGCCAACTATTGCCAATACCGGCCGTTTCTGGATGATTACAACAATTCTCGCCACACCGATCTGGTGCCGGTGGTCGGTGTGCACATTGAACCGTTCGGTGCCTACTCGACCAAGATCAAAAACATCGCCGAACTGAAGGACAGCGCCACCGTTTCGATCCCCAATGACCCGGTGAATACCGGCCGTGCGCTTGTGTTGTTGCACGAAGCCGGGCTGATCAAACTCAAGGACCCGAGCAACACCCTCGCCACTCAACGGGACATCATCGACAACCCCAAGCACCTGAAAATTCGTGAACTGGAAGGCGCATTACTAGCKCGTTCGGTGAGCCAGGTCGACCTCGCATTTGTCTTCGCCAACTACGCCYTGGAGGCGGGGATCGACACCAACAGCGCATTGATCGTCGAGAAGGGCAAGAGCTAGTACATCGAGTTTCTGGTGGCGCGGCCGGACAACATCAATGATCCCTGTTTGCAGAAACTGGCCAAGGCGCTGAACTCGGATGAGGTTCGGCAGTTCATCTTGACCCGTTACAAGGGGCAGATTGCGCCAGGATTCTAAAACTTCATTGAATCTCAATAAGCCATCGCGAGCAGGCTCACTCCCACACTGGACCTTCTGTGAACACAAAATTTGTGAACACCTCAGATCAAATGTGGGAGTGAGCCTGCTCGCGATGGCCGTACCGCTATTAGTGATCTGTATTCGATTCCAACAACCGCGCCTTCGCTAAATCGACAACTGCATCACGCGTTCACCCTGAACATTCTCCATCACCCGACGCTTGTTCACGGCCAGCTCTCCAATCTTGATCAGCCGCGTGCGTGTCACGTTACGGCTCAGGCCCAGCAGGGCGGCGGTGTGAACCTGGTTGTAATGGCAGAAACGATAGGCCGCGCGCAATAACGCGTCTTCGACTTTCTCATGCAGCGCACCGGCCTGTTCTGCGAACAGCTTTTGAAAGGCTCGATCCAGCAGGGCTTCCGGTGAGTCGTTGATGTTGGCGTGGTAATCGTCCTGGCGCTCGATACGCATGTTGGACAAGCGCAGGTCATCGCGTTCGATCACGCCGTTACGGCAAATCAGCAGCGTATGGTGAATGACGTTTTCCAGTTCGCGGATGTTGCCCGGCCAACTGTAGCTGCGCAGTCTCAACTCGGCTTCTTTGCTGATGGTGATGCTGCCGTAACCCAGGCGCTGACTGTAGGTTTCGACGAAATGACGGGTCAGCGGCAAGATGTCGCCGGGACGCTCGCGTAAGGGGCTCAGCTCCAGGCTGACCACGTCGAGGCGGTAATACAGATCTTCGCGAAAATGCCCGGCGTTGATGGCTTTTTCCAGTTGTACGTTTGTCGCGGCCAGTACGCGCACGTCGATGGGAATGCTCTTGCGCGAGCCAAGGCGGACCACTTCGCGCTCCTGCAACACGCGCAGTAACTTGACCTGAATCGCCATCGGCAGATCACCGATTTCATCGAGGAACAGCGTGCCGCCATCGGCCTCCTCGAACCAGCCGGCCTTGGCGCTCAGTGCACCCGTGAAGGCTCCTTTTTCGTGGCCGAACAGTTCGGCCTCGACCAGCGATTCGGAGAACGCGCCGCAGTTCACTGCCACGAACGGCCGGTTGCGTCGGGCGCTGAGGTTGTGGATGTGCCGTGCCACCAACTCCTTGCCGGTGCCGGTTTCGCCGATGATCAGCACACTGGCTTCACTGGGCGCGACTTGTTGCAGATGGGCGAGCAAGGCCCGGGATTTCGGGTCTTCGAACACCTGCGCGGTGGCGCGGATCGAGGTGGCCAGCGCGGGCGAGGGCGGTAAGGTCAGCAGTTGCATGGGCTTCGCTCCATGAAGAGAAGGCTATGAATAGAAGGTCGGAGTCGGC
>NZ_JBFULH010000564.1:0-2617 GCF_056400445.1 Pseudomonas sp. P5_B2
ACCCTATCCAGAACGGCAAAGCCTTCCCACTTGAGGGGACTACCGCCAAACAGCTCTTCAGTGAAGGCGCGTGCTAGGTTCCAGAACTTCTCAATCGCCTGTTCCTCTTCGCTCAGCGTGGCCAGGGACAGCCAGTTATCAAACGCTTTGATGGCATGAGCATGATACGCAAGCTCGTGTACCACCCCGGAGGGCTCGGGGAAAACGAACCAGATTTTTTCGAAATAGGGTCGGGCCATGCTAGCCAGTTTCAGGAGGTCGGCGGCGGCTTTTTCTTGCTTGCGGGAGGTGTCGCCAACTCGAATAAAGATGGCAGCCTTCTGCTGTCCGTTGAGCTGGATCATGAAAAATTGGCTAAAAAAATCGGAGTGAGTGACCTTGATGATCTCCCCACCCGGAAAGCCAAAAAAATCCGCGCCCGCGTCTAGGATGGCCGCCGACGCCAGACGCTCATGGTTAGCCACGCGGCTACGTGCCTTTGAACGGGCAGTGGTGGCCGGTGTACCGGCTACGGTGGCGTAGTGCGTTATGGTTTCGCGTAAGGTTTGTAAGGTGTGTTGGTTCGCCAGGGTCGCGGATAGCATGGAAGTTGCGACGATGGCGTCCAGCTGATGCAAGCGTTCCAAGAGCTCAATATGCGCATAGCCACACTTGACCTGTTCCGGGGCCAGCGTAGGCGAAAGGCTGACGAGAAAATTACCGGCCTTGAGCATGCGCGAGACGACTTTGGCGTCATAACCTGCCTCTTGCGCCAATTGTCGAATCAGTAAGTTGATGCTGTCAGTGCCTTGATAGGCATTGATACGAGAACGCACTGCTTGAAAAAGCATGTACCACGGCTGTTTAGCCTGTCTCCCCATTCCTCTTCCCCCACCAATACAAGGGTGTGCCTACCCTTTTGGGTACACCTCACCAAATATTGACAGTCTACCGAGTCGGGGTTATACCTGACAGTTCGAATATTTGGTGAAGTGTACCAATGAAACTTGATACCCAAAGCCCTTCCTTCAGCCGTGACGTCGCCAAGCGCTCCAAGCGAGCGCGAAGGGCGCATGTCATGTGCTCGCCGAAAAATGGATTTGTCGAAATTCGGCTGGAGTCGCGACTGGAGCAATCGGTCGCGCAGGCATTAGAGCTAGACCCCAGGGTGCGGGCCTATCGCGCGCAGCCGTTTACGCTTGATTTAGCAACGGGCGAACGGCTGGCGGCAAAGCACCTGATAAAGCCATCGGGAGCGGTGTATTACACCCCGGATTTTGCCGTGGATCTGGACGACCTACAGGTCGTGGTCGAAGTTAAACCCCACGCATTCGTGCAGGAGCATAGGGTGCTGCTGGAGGAAGTACGCGAGGCTTTGCACCAGCAAGGTTTGCGTTTCATTGTCATCACGGAGGCCGATTTTACTGGTCACTACCTGAGAAACGCTCAACTCTTCATGCAGTACCTGGCGCAAGCTGCCCCTTCCCTCCCCATTTGGGCTGCTGCCTTGCAAGCGCGCGATCCTCATGCGCTGACGGGGCCCGTCACCCAAGTGCTAACCGGTAATGTGCCGCCGAACTATCAGTTGGCCGCAGGAGTTTTGCTTGGACTCATAAAGTTCGACCTGGTACGTCATCTGTTTGAACACATGGATTTTGACATCGTTCCGGCGTTTGGCAGTTTGAGCGCATTCGAGGTCATTCGTTATGAACAGTAATCTGCAAGTGAGCCAAGCCGTGGTTTGGCAGGAGACTTGTTACGTCATCAAGGCGATCAAGCCGACATTGGGCGATATCGTCCTCGAGGCCAAGGGTGGAGTAGAGCGTGCTGTCGATATACGGGCCTTTTACAATCTCATTGCCTCGGGCGAGATTGAGCTGTCGCAACGGCAAATTGAAGCCACGCAGCGTTCCTGGACGGTCAGCGAACAACGCGAGGCTGACTTTCGTCAGCAGCTGCTCGAGTTTCAGCGTTCGCTGGAAAAGCAAGGTCTCGACCCGTCGATATGCGATGCACAGATTGATAGATACTGTCAGCGGCACGGTCATAAACGCCCGTCAAACAAGACCATTCAGCGCTATCGCAAAGACTTAAAACGCTTAGGCTTTGAAGGTCTCATTCCCAACTTCAGTCGTCGAGGGGGGACGGGCTGGGCCAAAAAAACCGCAGCGAAGGCGGTCGCCGAGAAGGTGTTGATTCAGACCTTTATGAAGGACGACAAAGTCAATTTGTCTTCCGTGGCATTGATGGTCAACGAGGAACTGAAGACGCACAATCAGGCCACCGGAGCCGATGAGAAAGTCGATCGCAAAACCATCGCGCGTATGCTCCAACAGCTGCCGAAGTCACTGGTTAAAGAGGGGCGACTCGACCCGCGTACCTACAATTTGTGGAACCGGCAAGCCGTCCGCCGGTACGACGTCAAACTGCCTTTTGAACGGGTGGAGATTGATGCCAAGACGATTGATGTGTACTGCTGTGACGAGTATGGCCATCGCTACACGGAGCTGACCTTGTACGCCATGGTCTGCGCGCGTACCTCTTACCCCGTAGGTGTATTCGTCAGTGGCGGCAAGCCCAGCGAATACACCCTGCTCAAAGTGTTTGAGTTTTTTTTAATGCCGAAAGACCCGGCCTT
>NZ_JBFULH010000565.1:0-2616 GCF_056400445.1 Pseudomonas sp. P5_B2
CTATTCAAACAGCTCGGCCTGGCGGATGACGCCGAATGMATCGATAAATTCATCGCCACCCATTMACCGCTAAAGCCCGAATTGCACCTTGCGGATGCGTTTTTCTGGAGCAACAGCCAGGCGCAGTTTTTGCGTGACGATATTTTGGWTGATGCGGATTGGGCGGAGGTGGTGGATCAGTTGGATGTGTTGTTGAGGAAGGGGCGGGGAGGGTAGGGCGGAACAGAGTATATGATTTTTCAGGTTGCCCCTAAAGCGTTAATAGACCAGTATAAAGACCTAAATTGAGGTCTTATATATGCAGAATGTTCTGGCCGACATGGCCGTTAGTGTGTCTGAATTGAAGAAAAATCCATCTGCAGTTTTGAGCGGTGCCCATGGTGGGCCTGTTGCCGTGCTCAATCACAATCGAGTAATGGGATATATGGTTCCTGCGGATGTTTTTGAGGCCATGATGGAACGCCTCGATGATCTTGAATTGGCGGAGATTGTTCGGTCTCGCCGTCATGAGATACCGGTCCCGGTAAAACTGGATGACTTATAAACTCGAATTCCTGCCGTCCGCACGCAAGGAGTGGGACAAACTTGGGCATACGTTGCGTGAGCAATTCAAAAAGAAACTGGCGGAGAGACTTGAGGTACCCCGGATCCCTTCCGATGCGCTGCACGGAATGCCTGACTGCTACAAAATCAAGTTGAAATCAGCTGGGTACAGGCTGGTGTATCAAGTTATAGAGGAGCGTGTAGTCGTTTCTGTTGTGGCAGTCGGAAAGCGAGAACGTAGTGCAGTTTACGGCCGAGCCAAACAACGCTAGCGGCCGGACAATATTTTGATTTCTGTCGCTTGCGCTCGCACGGCGGCATATCACGGCGATCTCCTCATCGAATGGATGTAGCGGCAACCCTGCCAATTTGTTTCAAAACTTGACCGCCTTTCCCTCCAAATGCGATATTGATAGTTAGCAAACTAACAGTGTGTATTTCTCCTCGTGCCGAAAAACCTCGACGCTCTCCAGATGAACATCAGCAGCTCCATGGTGGTGGCCGCCAGGCATTGGCGGAAGATCTGCCAGACCACTCTGGTCAACTATGGAATCTCCGAAGCCTGCGCCGTCCCCTTGTTGATGATCGGGCGACTGGGCGAGGGCGTGCGGCAGGTGACGGTAGCGCAGGCCGCGGGGATGGAGAGTCCGTCCCTGGTGCGTTTACTCGATCAGCTATGCCATTCGGGTTATGTCTGCCGCACCGAAGACGCCCATGACCGGCGCGCCAAATGCCTGAGCCTGACCGAAACCGGTCGCGAACTGCTGCAGGCAGTCGAAATCGAACTGGTGCGATTGCGTCATGAGGTGCTTGAAGGCATCGATCAAAGCGATCTGGAAGCTACGCTACGGGTACTGAGAGCCTTTGAAGCGGCGAATGCGCCGTCGGTGGTCAACCCTTGAGCGGATTTTTCACCGGAATGCCCGCGGCGCGGGACTGGTTCTACGGGGTGCGCACCTTTGCCGCCTCGATGATCGCGCTGTACATCGCCCTGCTCATGCAAATGCCGCGTCCGTATTGGGCGATGGCCACGGTCTACATCGTTTCCAGCCCCTTTGTCGGCCCTACCAGTTCCAAGGCGCTCTATCGTGCAATCGGCACCTTTGTCGGGGCGGCGGCGGCAGTTCTGTTCGTGCCGATGTTTGTCCAGAGTCCCTATGTATTGGTGGTGGTCATCGCGCTGTGGACMGGGATTTTGCTGTTCCTGTCCTTGCACCTGCGCACCGCCAACAACTACGCCTTGATGCTGGCCGGTTACACCTTGCCGCTGATCGCTCTGCCGGTGGTGAACAATCCGTTGGGGGTATGGGACGTCGCGGAAGCGCGTACTGAAGAAATCTTCCTCGGCATCGCCGTGGCTGCCGTGGTTGGTGCCATGTTCTGGCCTCGACGGTTGGCGCCGGTGTTCAACGATGCGGTGAGCAAGTGGTTTACCGATGCCTCGAGTTACAGCCTGCGTTTCCTCAGCCGTCAGGTGCAGCCGGATGAAGTCAGCGCGCTGCGCTCCGCCATGGTGGCGACCTTTAACACTCTGGAATTGATGATCGGTCAGTTACCGCACGAGGGTGCGCGGCGGCAAACCGTGCGAAATACCAAGGAACTGCGTGGGCGGATGATTCATCTGCTACCGGTGATCGACGCCCTCGACGATGCGCTGTATGCCCTTGAGCGGCGCACGCCCGAGCTGGTGGAGAAGTTCGCACCATTGCTGGCGGCCACCACTGAGTGGCTCAATCACAAAGATGCCGACCTTGCTCGCTGGCAGGCACTGAAAGCACAGCTTGAAGCGTTGCAACCGTCCGCCGAAGCATTGAGTGATCGCAAACAGCTGCTGTTCTCCAACGCGTTGTATCGCCTCGGCGAGTGGATCGATCTGTGGCAAGACTGCCGCAGCCTGCAATACGCCATCCAGAGCGAAAACCAGGACAGCTGGCGCGCGGTTTATCGCCATTGGCGCCTTGGTCGTCTGTCGCCATTTCTCGACCGGGGACTGATGCTCTACTCGGCGGTTTCCACGGTCAGCGCCATTATCGTCGCCTCGGTGCTGTGGATTCTGCTTGGCTGGACTGATGG
>NZ_JBFULH010000566.1:0-2616 GCF_056400445.1 Pseudomonas sp. P5_B2
GTACACATGTAGGCCGGTGGCACACTGGCGGCGACCCGCGAGCTGGCGGCTCGGTACACATGTAGGCCGGTGGCACACTGGCGGCGACCCGCGAGCTGGCGGCTCGGGACTGACAGAGTTCCATCGACAGTTCTTTTTTGTCCTTATACCAGCTCGGGAATTTCCCTGTGGCAAAGGTATAAGGGCCGGGATCGACGGCAGCGAGTTCCGCGAAAGCACTGCCGGACAGCGAAAGAGTCAGTCCCAAGGCGTTGAGCGCCAGGCGTGTCCAATTGTTCATGATGCCTCCTGATGAGGATCTGGGCATGTGAGCGTTCATTGCACGATGACCACTTCTTCGGTATCGCTGCCGCCATTAGATGACGTCACTCGAACCTTGGCTGGCGGAATCGGTGAGATGCCGGTGGCGAGGCTTTTCACTGCGCCATCGCCACTGAGGGCACCGATGGCGACCCCGGTACCGGATGTGGCGGTGAGAATGGGTGGCGAGGTCTCATCACTGGTCGAGGCGACGATGGTGATTTGTCCGTTGGCAATGCTGTACTCGGCACGGGAAATCACTACCAGGTCAGTCAGGGGCATGGGCAAAACAGTCGGGGTGCTGCTGGCGATGGCCAAGTGGTTGTCGGCGGTCACTTGCAATGTGCCTGGTACCGTCGGATCGGCTGGCGACTGCGCGTACCAATGGCCGGTGGAGTCCGCTTCGGTAAAGTTCAGGACCGGGTTATTGCTGTCCAGGGTCACGCTCGCGGGTGGAGGCGGGGCCATGACGAAGACATCCTGCTGGGCCTCCGGTGCGCTGACGCCCGCATGTCGCGAGTAAGTGCTGCGCTGGGCGATGACCGGGGTCGGCCGGACCACGCTGGACAGCTTGCCGGATACCGCAAAGAGGTTGGTGCGCAAGTCCAGTCCATTGGGACCTTCGATGCGCACGAAGTTAGTGTTGAACGGGCTGCCGGTGACGGGTTCGGTGAGATTCGGGTCGCCGACGAATTGTTCGGCGGCACCGGTGACCGGGTTATTCTCGGTGTAAGGGCCGTTGACGCTGCGCAGGAACGGTCCGACATCGCCCTTGAGCGCGCCGTCATAGGTTTTCGGTACGCCGATGCCGATGTCGCGGGTCATGTTTATCGCCTTCCGCCCGGGCGTATCGACGGTGAACACCTCGACGCCGTAGGGGTGGGTGATGACATAGGTCCCGGCTGTCGGCACATCGACACGCAGACGGATGCGCGAGAAGCTGATCTGGTCGCCATCCAGTGGATCGCCGCCGCTGAAGGCTGCTTCAACCGCAGAGACATACGTCAGGTCGATGCCTCTGGCGACATCGACGAGGGTGGTTTCGCCGGTTGCCCAGAACGCTTCGTCGGGGAAGTTGGTCGGGAAGACCATCGGTTGGGCGTCGTCGAAAACGCCTGGTGCGGGGATCAACGAACACATGTAAGTCGGGGCGCCTGGAGCGCTGGGAACCCGAGAACTGACAGCCTTCGATAAGCACAGGTCGAGGGTTCGACCATGGGTGTCCTGATACCAGGCGGCGAAATTACCGTTGGCTGGCAAGTAGACTCCAGCGTTCCCGGGGTCCACAGCAAACAGCGCCGCCTGGGCAACGCTTTGGGCCAGAGCGGTCACGACCAGAGCGATCGTGGTTTTGGACAGTAAAGGGTGCATGTGTATTCCCTCTATCAGAAGACTCGCCCCAAGGGGGAAAGTCAGTTGACAGGGCTTTGGCAACTTCCATACCAACTTTGAAAATCGTCGGCATAGACCCGTAATGAAGGCCTGTAGCACTGCTGAGACAAAATCGTGGCGGGCGCCGTTGCGGGCGTCTGCCCCCAGTGTTGGGGGTGGATGGGGGTGGTGGGTTTGGCGGGGAAAGTTGGGGGGGGCAATACCGGAAGCGGGTCAAACAGCAAGCAGTGGGCTATAACCCTATATGGGAAACCGGGGAACCACGTCCATGAATATCCAAGCAGCAGCCCTCCAAAAAGAAGAGGGCGATATTCGCCTTAGGTCGCGCAAACAACCGTTCAATCTGCTGCGCTGGTTTTCGCTGATCAGCATGGCGGTGATCGGCACGGTGGCCGTGGCGCTGGGGGCGGTGTCCACGCGTTTTGTGATTACCGAGAGCGTGCAGCGCGATGCGTTACTGACGTCGCAATTCATTCAGGCGATTGCTGCAGCCGAGGTACGCCATGTGTCCATTCCCAACGTGCGGACCATGGGCGAATTGCTCGACCCGCGCAAAGACAAGGATTTCGCCGATGTCGATCCCATGGCCCGTGCCAGTGCCCGCGGTGAATTTCTCGACCATATCGAGCATTTGCCCGATGTGATCCTGGCCAACATCTACGCCCCGGACCGCATGGTGATCTGGTCCACCAACCCGGAGTTGATGGGCACCACGGTCCATGCCGACAATGATCTCGATCGCGCGTTTGGCTCCAAGAGTCCGGTGTCCGCCAGCTATCACAATGTGGACAAGGGGAAGATGGAGCAGAAATTCATCACACCTCCGGACTACATCTTCATTGAGAATTACATTCCGCTGTTCGATGCCGACCACGAAAACGTCACCGCGATGGTTGAGATCTACAAGGAGCCCAAGGACTTGAT
>NZ_JBFULH010000567.1:0-2614 GCF_056400445.1 Pseudomonas sp. P5_B2
GGACATAGCTCCCTTCCCGCTGAGCGCCAATACGCCGAAGGGGCGTCCGAGAGGGCGCCCCTCTGTGACGTTAGGACGGTTCAGCATCCATACGTCGCGCAATGACATCCAGCACATCGCAGCCGTCGCGTAGGGGCATGCAACAGAGCAGCGCGAAATCGCTGAGAATCACCGAGTCGCTGGTGATATCACCCCGCATCACAAGATTTTCCAGAATCTGCGTAACGGCTCGAATTCTATAGCTGGCGGTGCTGAGCAGGGAGTGCAAAGGTTGTGTGGTGTTTACAAAAAGGCTTGGCAGATCGTCGGCATTGCTGGTTAAAGCCATGTACTCGTTCATGTGGAGCTCCATTAATTCAAGAGAGCTACAACTCAATTGTCGCCAAACGAGTGGTGGTAGCCGTACGCGGGTTGGCGAACCGGGCAATGGAGAAACCGGCAGACGCTAAAGTCTCCCGCGGCTGTCGGGTGGGAACGCGCTCTTCCACGCCCAGAAACCGCCCTAGCTGAACCAACGCTGTCGCCCCGCAAAGTTTCATGATGCCCGGCGAATCTGCAGTCTAGGATGACGACTCAAGCTCGTATCACCGCACTTCAATCCCACAGGGAACTGAAAAATGATCTCGAATCTCGTCAAAATCGTGCTAATCGGTGGTGCGTTGCTGTTAAGCGCCTGTTCGGGTGTGAGTACCCATAGCGATTACTCGGAAGCCACCCTGCCGTCTGCCGGCTTTGGTCCAGGCCCCACCAGCATCACCAATAAGATGAATTTCCATGGCAGTGCGCTTGGCAACAGCTTCGGTGAGTACAGTTCGGGTTTGTTGCACGACGATTAACGACGGCGGAAGTGTTTCCGCCGTTTTGCGTTTTGCCTGATGTGCCGTGTGCGTTGGGTTAGCGACTGCTACGCAGGCGGACGCAGGCTTCGCCAGTTGCTACGGGGATAATCCAACGGCTACTTAGTCTCGGGCGTCGCTATCCACTGACTCAGGACTTTTTGATATTTTCCCGTAACCTTGGCCAGGTGCAGCCACTGATCGACATACAACTTCCAGGTGATGTCGTCTCGCGGCAGCAGGTAAGCCTTTTCCCCATACTGCATAAACTGACTGGGGTTAACCGCGCACAAACCGGGTTTGAGTTTCTGCTGGTACAGCGCTTCCGACGCATCGGTAATCATCACGTCAGCCTTCTTATCCAGCAGTTCTTGAAAGATGGTCACGTTGTCGTGAAGGCTCAGTTGCGCCTTGGGCAGGAAGGCGTGGACAAACGCCTCGTTCGTACCACCGGCCGGTTCAACCAGACGCACTGAGGGCTGGTTAATCTGTTCAACGGTTTGGTACAGCGCCTGATCTTCGCAGCGTACCAGTGGGATCTTGCCATCGACGTCGAGGGTGGTGCTGAAGAAGGCTTTTTTCTGCCGTTCCAGTGTGACCGAAATCCCGCCCATGCCGATGTCGCACTTACCCGCCAGCATGTCGGGCATCAGGGTTTTCCAGGTGGTCTGTACCCATTCAGTTTTGACACCGAGGCTGTCCGCCAGTGACTGGGCCATGGCGATGTCGATACCTGAGTATTCGCCGTTCTCGGCTTTGTAGGTGTAGGGTTTGTAGTCGCCTGTGGTGCACACGCGAAGTTGGCCTTGCTGGATGACGCTGTCCAGATGCGATGGTTCTGCCTGCACGCCAAACGATAGAGCGAGCGCGCCACCGAGCATCATTGTGCTTTTTWTAATTTTCATTGTTCTCGGACTTTTTTGATGGAATCTCATCGGCTAAGCCTAACGCAGAGCCGTCCCCGAGCGGAGAATAGACACTAATTAGCGTTCGGGGGCTGGAACAATGAAGTGTTGGAGTGCATGCCTCTGTTCCCGGTCCGTCAACATGGCGTTGACGGCGAGACTAACGAGTGAAGCCTTATCGAGGACTGGGAGGGGACGCGGTATTTACTTGCGGATAGTTGATTTGGACGCCGACGCAACGGTCTCACTGCCGCAATTGATATAAGAAGATGTCTTCAACCAACGCTGATCCGGATAGTAAGAAAACAACAGCTGCCCATCTTTCATCGAATCAATCAGTCGATGCGCAATCGCCGGTCTGACTGCCGGACAACCGAGGCTTCTGCCGATCCGGCCATTCACACGGGCCAGCATCGGGCTGACATACGGTGCACCGTGAATCACGATAGCCCGGTCAAATGCATTGTCGTTGAAACCCGGTTCCAGGCCTTCCATGCGCAGCGAGTAGCCGTTTTGCCCGACATAACTTGACTGCGTGCGGTACAAGCCGAGACTGGTGGCGAAGCTTTCGTTCTTATTGGAGAAGTTAACGGCCATGTTCTCGCCGGTGTTGCGCCCGTGGGCCACCAGTTCATGGAACAGTAACTTGCGTTTCTTCAGATCGAACACCCACAACCGTTGTTCGGTCGAAGGCAGGGAATAGTCGATGACCGCAAGCCTTTGGACAGGGGCTTTGCCTTGAGCGATGCTGCATTTTGACGCGCGGACCGCCAGGTCAATGACCTTGGCGTCGGCAGTGGGCGCTGCTTTGACGAGGGCGGCGGCAAGCGAATCGGCGTAAGCTGATGGTACGGACATTGCAGTCAGTAACAG
>NZ_JBFULH010000568.1:0-2606 GCF_056400445.1 Pseudomonas sp. P5_B2
GCTTTCGACCAGGTGCGCAACGCGACGGGTGACGTTGTCGTCGGTCAGGATGTTTTCCTCGTTAGTGGAGGCGATCCGGCCGCGGGTTGGCTGCGGCATTGCGGCAAACCTCGTTTTGCTGGGTTTTCATCTGCGCCGCTGCGCCGATCCGCGCCGATCCCTGTTTTTAGGACTGGAGCGCAAGGCCAGCCCGTTAGGGCACTGCGCCGCAGCGCCAATGGGGGGTATGGGGGGCAGCGCGGCGCACTTTTGTGGGGTCATTCATCAGCGCAGCCCGGCCCGATTTGCGCCGCCCCCTCGACGATAATCAGTCGCCCGCGATCCTTACGTTGCGTAGTGCGGTAAGTTTCCTCACGCACCCGCCCCTCGCGTCTCAGTGCGGCAAGTGCTTGTGCTGCCCGCTTGCTCCCGCCACTACCCTTGAAGGTTTTCCCGTACTCGGGAAAGGGCTCCAGCGCTTTCATGGCGGAGTGCGCTCCAGGGGTAAGACTAGCCGGCACGTTTATGCCTGCCTCCTTTGCAGCCCGAAGCGCGCGGATAATCTCAGCTTGGTCGAAGTGCTCAGAAGTGAGCGTGGCTCCATCTGAGCCGGCCTCGAGCATCAATACGCCATCAGCAAAGACCAAGCGCAGCGGATCGGCCCGTGTTGATAGGTTGGCTTTCTCATGCAGGAGGACAATTGCACCGTCCTGCTCAATCAATGCCAGGCGTGAACGAGCACTGTTGTGCCATGCGGTACTGCCGCTGTAACTGTTGCCCTGGCTACCGCTCTTAGCTGAGGCCTTGTCGATATGCGCCAGCAGCACGACAGCCGCGTCATGCTTACGAGCAACAGCAGCCAGACCGCGCACAAACGCACGTACCAAGCGGCGGCTGTTCTCGTTCGCGTCGAAAGCGTCGGAAGCGTTGTCCACAATAATCAGACCAGTACCTGCAGCCTGTTCGACCAGTTCACGGAACGCCCGGCTGAATATCGGCTCCGAGGGGTAGCCATCGCTCTCGCTCATCAGCACGGGATGGCCATGGGTGCCGTCCAGCAGGCGCATGTTCGGCAGTACCTCGGCGGGATTCAGGCCATATGCCTCGATAATGCGGCGCAAGCGCAGGCGCACGATGCTCGGCTCATCCTCCAGGCTCACGAACAGAACAGGCACCTGCTCGACCTCATGCCCGGCATACGGCCTGCCTGCCGCCACATGCGCACCAATGGCCAGCGCCAGGCTCGACTTACCGATGCCACCGTGACCACCAAACAGCGCCACATGACGGCGCGGCATCCAGGGCTTAATGGCAAAGCGGACAGGCTCAAGAGCGGCGCTCATCACATCGCCCAGCGGCACCTCAGTTAGCACAGGGCTCGACACCTCCAGCTGACTGCCCAGTCCTGCTAGCTGGCGGTCGAACTGGTCGACTCGCTCCTGTGCCAGCGTCAGCCGGGCTTCGCTTTCGGCGCTCAACTCTCCAGCTTTAGCTTCCCCCTTCGCGGCCTCGATAACCAATTGCTCGAAGTTGCGTTCGACCTCCAGCTTGTTGCGTTGGTACTGCTGGCGTTGGTCTTGACTCAGGTTGTCGAGGAACAGGTCGGCCATCTGTAGCCCCAGAGCCGACACGACGTCGCGGGTATCGCAGCCAGCATAGCAGTGCAGCAGCACGCGGCCATCGTCACCCTCGGTAATGCTCAGGCTTGGGCTGCGGTCATCATGCGCAGGGCAACAGGCCATCCAGTTTTTTCCGCTGCGCCTGACGTTATCAAGCGCGCTCAATACCAGTTCGACAGGTGTGCTCACTGAACACCCTCCATGAGCGCCTCAAGGGTGCGCTGCTCCYGGGCTGCGGTGTGGGTGCTAGAGTGACCTTGCGATGGGCTGGCTACTTCTTCGGGGGGGCCGGCTTTTTTCATGCGCGCGCCCCTTGGCGATCAAGCCAGGCGGCAACGTCGGATCGACGGTAAGCAACAATCCTTGCGCTGATTTGGATCTTTTGCGGAAAGTCGGGACGCTTGGAAAGCCGCCACAACGTGACGTCAGAAATAGCCAGCAGTTCGGCCAGGGCTTTCGGGCGGATCAGGTCGGTGTATTGCATGGTGGAAGCCTCAGTAAACTCTTGAGGCTTCAGGTTCAACTCGGACAACGCCGCTAATTACTTGCGGCCTTTACGCTGTTTCGTAACACGCTTTTTGAAAGCATCCTCGCCAATTTTGTCTGTTAGCCACTCTGGCGCATCCCTCCAAAGCTCAGGACTTTTTTCGTCTGGTCGCCGTTTCAGTTGATCTGCTATCCAGTCGTTTATTTCCGGCCACCTTGGCTTTTGTGTACCTTTCTGCCGCTTGCTGTCTCGAGCAACGATTGGAGCGGTCACTTTAAAGGTTTTCTCCATCCCGTCTGAAGCTGCGCGAACAAGCAGCACCACTCCGTCGCGACAAATAAAGCCGCTCACGGCGTAATCCAAAAGCTCAGCTTTTGATAGTTCCGAAAGCGCGTCACTTACCGCATGCCTCCTTTGCTCAAGCGAAAGTGATCTGTTATCAGCCAGCCAGCTAGAAATAGCATTTTCTAAGTGCTGTAGATAATCGTGATCCCTCACCCCTGCACGCCCCTCAGTTGCAC
>NZ_JBFULH010000569.1:0-2605 GCF_056400445.1 Pseudomonas sp. P5_B2
GATCAGCTCTCGGTCGACGGGTTTTACCAACTGGAGTGGGACCAGACAGTTGTCGATAACTGCGGCACCTTTTTCGCTGTCGATGTGGTGGCGGATGGTTGCAACAACAATTACACCGTCGGCAGTCCCGCGATTGCTCCGTTGGCGCCGGTGGCCGCAGCGTTCGGCCAGCCGATTCTGGTTACTCGCGAAGGTGTGGTCGTTCCCCGTGGCGGCGACCGCGATGCGCGGGATTCCGGGCAGTGGGGTACCGCCTTGCGCTGGCTCGGTGATGACACCGAGTACGGCCTGTATTTCATGAACTACCACAGCCGCACACCCAATGTCGGCACCGTCACGGCCGGCGCGTCGACACTGGCCAGCCTGCCGGGCATGGTCGGCGTCGCCAACCGTCTGGCACCGGGTAGCGGTGCGGGTCTGGCCCAAAGTGTGATGCTGGGTCGTGGTCAGTATTACCTCGATTATCCGGAAGATATTCAACTCTACGGCGCCAGTTTCTCCACCACCTTGCCGACCGGCACCGCGTGGAGCGGTGAGATCAGCTATCGCCCCAACGCACCGGTGCAGGTCAGCACCAACGACCTGACCCTGGCCTTGATCAACCCGATTGCCGGCGGTGCCGCATCACCTATCGCCACGACACCTGGCGGCGACAACAAAGGCTATCGCCGCAAGGAAGTCACGCAAGTCCAGAGCACCATGACGCAGTTCTTCGACCAGGTGCTGGGCGCTCAACGTTTGACCATTGTCGGTGAAGCGGCAGCGGTATTCGTTGGTGGTCTTGAGCCGCGCAGCGAACTGCGTTACGGCCGCGACTCGGTCTACGGCCAGTACGGTTTCGCCGGCGACACCGAAGGTTTCGTGACTTCGACCTCCTGGGGGTATCGCGCCCGGGCAATCCTTGACTACGCCAACGTGATCGGCGGGGTCAACCTCAAACCCAACTTGTCCTGGGCGCACGACGTTGCCGGCTACGCCCCTAACGGGGTGTTCAACAAAGGCTCCAAGGCGGTCAGCGTTGGCATCGATGCCGACTACCGCAACACCTATAACGCGAGCCTCAGTTACACCGATTACTTTGGCGGTGACTACAACGTTCTCGAAGACCGCGACTTCGTGGCGCTGAGCTTCGGCGTGAACTTCTGATCTGACTGAGAAGGATGATTTCAATGCGCAAAATGATTCTGCAATGCGGCGCCCTGGCCCTGAGCTTGCTGGCTGCCAACGTGATGGCGGCAGTCTCGCCGGATGAAGCGAACAAACTCGGCACCAGCCTCACACCGTTGGGCGCCGAGAAGGCTGGTAACGCCAACGGCTCGATCCCGGCCTGGACCGGTGGCCTCCCGAAAAATGCCGCCCCAGTGGACAGCAAAGGCTTCTTGTCTGACCCGTTCGCCAGCGAAAAACCGCTGTTTGTCATCACCGCCGCGAATGTCGACAAGTACAAGGACAAGTTGTCGGAAGGCCAGGTGGCGATGTTCAAGCGTTACCCGGAAACTTACAAGATCCCGGTATACACAACCCACCGCACCGTGGCCGTGCCGCCGCAAATCTTCGAGTCAGCCAAGCGCAGCGCACTGAATACGTCCACCATCAACGACGGTAACGGCCTGACGGGTTTCACGGGCGAACGTTACTACGCGTTCCCGATTCCCAAGAACGGCGTCGAAGTGTTGTGGAACCACATCACCCGTTACCACGGTGGCAACATCAAACGCATCATCACCCAGGTGACCCCGCAAACGAACGGCAGCTACACGCCGATACGCTTCGAGGAAGAAATCTCCGTCCCCGAACTGATAAAGGATTTGGACGCGGACAAAGCCGCCAACGTGTTGACCTTCTTCAAACAGTCGGTCACCGCGCCAGCGCGTCTGGCGGGTAACGTGCTGCTGGTGCACGAAACCCTCGATCAGGTGAAGGAACCGCGTCTGGCGTGGATCTACAACGCCGGGCAGCGTCGTGTACGTCGCGCCCCGCAAGTGGCCTATGACGGACCGGGCACCGCATCTGACGGTCTGCGCACCTCCGACAACTTCGACCTGTTCTCCGGGGCACCGGATCGTTACGACTGGAAACTGGTGGGCAAGAAGGAAATGTACATCCCCTACAACAGCTACAAACTCGACTCGCCGAGCCTCAAATACGACGACATCGTCAAGGCCGGCCACATCAATCAGGACCTGACCCGTTATGAGCTGCACCGCGTCTGGGAAGTGATCGGTACGGTCAAGCCGAGCGAGCGCCATATCTACGCCAAGCGCCACATGTACATCGACGAAGACAGCTGGCAAGCAGCGCTGGTGGATCACTACGACGGTCGCGGTCAATTGTGGCGAGTGGCCGAGGGGCATTCTGAGTACGTCTACGATCACCAGGCTCAGGCTTATACGCTGGAAGCGCTCTACGACATTATTGCCGGCCGATACATCGCGCTTGGAATGAAGAACGAAGAGAAACACAGTTACCAGTTTGGCTTCGTGGCCAAGGCTGCCGACTTCACGCCATCGGCGTTGCGTGCCGAGGGGGTTCGGTAAATCGCTTGATACAAACGCAGGGCAAAAGGCGACCGGGTGGTCGCCTTTTTTATGGGCGCCAATCAGCG
>NZ_JBFULH010000570.1:0-2604 GCF_056400445.1 Pseudomonas sp. P5_B2
GCTACGGACCGGTTGAGACCGGAATATGTAGCAGCTGTCGAGCAACGCGAGGCTGCGTTCTTTTGATCGTCTCGATTTATAGTGCCGCGCGGGTTTTGTTATGGAGACATCCCATTGCGTATCGTTTTTCTATTCTCGGCCTGGCTGTTGAGCTTTGGCGCCTTGGCGGCGCCCGGCGATATGGCGACGATTGATCGCAGCACCTGGCCTGAGAAGCTCAGCAGCCCGACCCTGTTCGACGTGGCGTCGCGGGCCGAAATCCTCATGTTTGCGCGCGTACTGCTGACCAGCGAATCGCTGGATGAACCCGCCCTGGCCCAGCGCCTCGGGTTGCGCAAAATCAATCTGGAAGCGGTCAATCAACTGCGCCAGCGCCTTTGGCAGCGCCTGCTGACCAACYACAACTTCGCCCAGCAAAGCTGCGATCAGGATGCGTCCTTCTGCTTTTTGGTCGAAGACATGGACACCTTGCGCGGGCAAGCGGCCAAGTTCCAGATCAGCGACGAGAGCTACTACATCAAATGGGCCGAACCGAGTCGGTTGTTCCACGCTCAGTATCTGGACGAGCAACTGCGCAAGGCCGCCCTGTTTCCACAGACCAGCAGCGAAGTCGATCGTTTTGGCGACTATGAGCGCAATGGCGAAGGGATGCATGACCGGTTGTATTTACTGACCTTCGACAGCGCCGCCAACATCGCTCCGGACAACACCGGTTGGGTCGCCGAGTACCTGCGCAAGTCGAACATCAGCGGCACGTTTTTCGTCCTCGGCAAGGACATTCAGACGCGCCTGGCCGAACAATCAGTAGCGAGGCTGCAAGCGATGTACTCGCAGCAATGCATCGGCGTGCAGGGCTGGGAGTTCCGCTCCCACAGCCACTGGCAAGACTGGCAGGACTCGGTACGACGCAGTGTCGAGTTGGTCAAAAGCAAGTTGCCGGAGAATTACGTACCGCTGTTTCGTCCGCCCGATGGCCAGCGCCGCTCCGATGCTGAAGGCTTCTTCAACACTCAAGGCTTGCGGGTAGCGCTATGGGATATCGATGCGCAGGATGGGGCGGGCAAGCTCAAGGGCAATCCGAGCGCGCAACGGGTGTTGACGCTTATGCTGCTGTGGCGCCACGGCGTGATCAATTTCAATGTGAAGCRGGACGCGGTGAAAACGGCGATACCTTGGATCATTACGCAAACGGCGCAAAGCGGGATCGGTTGGGAAGACTGCCAGGATGGTTTTCGCTAAATTGCACAAACCCCGTAAACATTGGGCTTTTGGCGTTTTTGGACGAGATTTCGATGCAGGCGGACTTCCGACTTTAACGGGGTGATAGCAGTCCGCCAAGTGTTATTGGTCACTCTGAAAAATAAACTTCAAAAAAACGTCAAAGTACTTTTTTCTGTCATGGGTTTTGGAGTATTACGAAGACAGACCGCCGAAACCTGCAACACAGGTGGCGTCTCCCAAGACCCAACTTGTGTGCAGTTCACTTGAATCCTCGCAGGTGAATTCGGTGGCCACTTCGAGGCGCAGCACTGTCATGGTATTGCGTCGACTGGCTCCCACAAAGGTGACCGAGTATGGATGATCACGGACGTAGTTCTTCTTCCAACCAGCCAATCCTTTATGTACTCGATACCAACGTATTGATTCACGATCCAAACGCCCTGCTTAACTTCGAAGAACACCACGTTGCTATCCCGATGACCGTGCTTGAGGAGCTGGACAAGCTCAAGAGCGGGCATCACAGCGTGGCTGCAGAATGCCGTCAGGCCATTCGCCTGATCGACAAGACGCTGGGCGATGCCAGTCCTGAAGATGTAGAGCTGGGTGTACCGATCCAGCGCGGCAAAAGTGGGCCCAAGGGTTTGCTGTCAATTCTGATGAGCAAGCGCGCCGAACCGAACATCATTCTTCCCGAACACCTGAACGACAACATCATCATCAATCAGTTGATTGATCTGCACGCGCGTGAACCAAAATTGCCCGTTGTGCTGGTCACCAAAGACATCAACATGCGTCTCAAGGCCCGAGCGTGCGGGATCGCGGCCGAGGACTACAGCACCGACCAACTGGTTGACGACGTTTCGTTGCTGCCTAACGGTTACCACAACATGACCGGGTCATTCTGGGACCTCGTCAAAAATGTCGAAACCCGCCAGGATCACGGCCGCACCTGGCACCAGGTGAGAATGATCGACAACCTGCCGGCTGTGCACATCAACGAGTTCATCATCGACGAACAGGGCTTTGTCGGCTGGATCAAGGAAATTGACGAAGACAAGCTACTGATCCTCGACCTGCACCAGGAACCGCTGCTGCATCAGGAAGCCTGGGGCCTGAAACCGCGTGACATCTATCAGAGCCTGGCGCTGTATGCCTTGCTGGATCCGGATATCCACCTGGTCAACCTGACGGGTGCTGCCGGTTCGGGTAAAACCATCCTGGCCCTGGCCGCGGCGATCGAGCAGACCATGGTCAGCAAGCGCTATCGCCGGATTATCGCCACCCGTAGCGTACAAGGCCTGGACCAGGAGATCGGCTTCCTGCCCGGCACCGAAGCAGAAAAAATGGAGCCTTGGCTCGGCGCCATCACCGACAACCTCGAAG
>NZ_JBFULH010000571.1:0-2603 GCF_056400445.1 Pseudomonas sp. P5_B2
GTCCCGTAGCGATCTCAAGGACGCCATCGCGAGCAGGCTCGCGATGGCGGACGATCGGCCAACATCGATCCCGGATCTGAAACCAGAGTTTTGTGAAAATGAACAATAAACGCCATGCCCCCTTGTGCAGCGGCCTGGCGTTATTGTCCGGGGCTACTGGCAGCATGGAACGCATTGGAACTGGAGAATTCGCATGAAAATCGTCATCGCCCCCGATTCGTTCAAGGACAGCCTCAGCGCCCAGAGTGTGGCCGACGCCATTGCGCTGGGTCTGGCAGATGTCTGGCCTGATGCGCAACTGATCAAATGCCCAATGGCCGACGGTGGCGAAGGCACGGTCGAGTCGATTCTGGCGGCGTGCGAGGGCGAACTGCGTCGCACGAAGGTCCGTGGTCCGCTCGGTGCAACGGTCGACGCTGCATGGGGCTGGTTGCCACATAACCATACCGCGATCATCGAAATGGCCGAGGCCAGCGGCTTGCAATTGGTGCCGCCGGGCAAGCGCGATGCATGCGTCAGCAGCACCTTCGGCACCGGCGAACTGATTCGCGCGGCCCTCGACTCAGGGGCACAGCGGGTCATCCTGGCGATTGGCGGCAGCGCCACCAACGATGGCGGTGCCGGGGCAATGCAAGCGTTGGGCGTGAGATTGCTGGATGCACAGGGGCAAATCCTGACGCCGGGCGGTTTGGCGTTGGCGCAACTGGATCACATCGATCTGAGCAACATTGATCCACGTCTGGCTGAAGTGCGCTTCGACATTGCCGCCGACGTTACCAATCCACTGTGCGGTCCGCACGGCGCTTCAGTCATTTTCGGCCCACAAAAAGGCGCATCGCCCGAACAAGTGCAGCAACTGGATAACGCGCTCGGACACTTTGCCGAACAGTGCGCTGATGCATTAGGTCGCGACGTCAGGGACGAACCGGGCACCGGTGCAGCGGGCGGTCTGGGGTTTGCCGCCAAGGCGTTCCTCGGTGCGCGATTTCAGGCCGGCGTGCAAGTGGTTGCCGAACTGGTCGGTTTGGCGCAAGCCGTACAGGGCGCTGACCTGGTGGTGACCGGGGAAGGGCGGTTCGATGCCCAGACCTTGCGTGGCAAGACGCCGTTCGGTGTCGCGCGCATTGCCCGGCAGCACGGCGTGCCGGTGATCGTCATTGCCGGCACCTTGGGCGAGGGTTATCAGGCGTTGTACGAACACGGCATCGATGCCGCGTTTGCACTGGCGAGCGGCCCTATGACGCTGGAACAGGCGTGCGCTGAAGCACCACGGTTGTTGCGTGATCGCGCCGGTGACATCGCACGGGTCTGGCGAATCGCCAAAGCCTGACGCAAAACATGTAGCAGCTGTCGAGCCTGCGAGGCTGCGTCCGACTGCGCAGCAGTCGCAGAATTTAAACCGCCACCTATGAGCTGTCGCGTCTGGCAGTGGATTTGAATGCCAGGGTGGCGCGTTTCGTGATTTGAGATAGGGTGATGGCTGGGAGTCCCGCGCGCGACAGGAGAATCACATGCGCTATTCAGCCTTGACCAAACGAATCGCCGGCGATGGTGCGGCAGCCTGGCAGATTCATGACCGAGCGCTGGAAATGCGCGAGCAGGGCGTCGATGTCCTGCTGCWGTCGATTGGTGATCCAGACTTCGACACGCCACAACCCATTGTCCAGGCCGCCATTGACAGCTTGCAGGCCGGTGATACCCATTACCCGCAGGTGCGCGGCAGTCGAGGGCTGCGCTGCAGCATTGCGCGGCGCCATCACCAGCGCAGTGGCCAGGAGGTGGACGCGGACAATGTCATCGTGTTTCCGGGGGCGCAATGCGCGGTATATTCGGTCGCGCAATGCCTGCTCGACCCTGGCGATGAAGTGATCGTCGCCGAGCCGATGTACGTGACCTATGAAGGCGTGTTCGGCGCGTGCGCCGCTAAAGTGGTGCCGGTGGCGGTGCGCCCGGAGAACGGCTTTCGCGTCGACCCGGTGGATGTCGCGGCACTGATTACGCCGAAAACCCGGGTCATCCTGCTCAACAGTCCGAACAATCCGTCCGGCGCCAGTTTGCCGCTGCCCACCTGGCAAGCGCTCGCAGCACTGTGCGTGCGCCATGACCTGTGGCTGATCAGCGATGAGGTCTACAGCGACCTGTTGTTCGAGGGGGAACATACCAGTCCGGCGAGTTTGCCGGGTATGGCCGAGCGCACCGTGACCATCAATAGCCTGTCCAAGTCCCACGCCATGAGTGGCTGGCGGGTCGGCTGGGCGATTGGCCCCAAACCCATGGCCGAGCACCTGGTGAATCTGTCGTTGTGCATGCTGTTCGGTATTGCGGATTTCATCCAGCACGCGGCGCAGTTGGCGCTGGATCAAAACTTGCCGGAGGTGGCGTTGATGCGCGAGGAATATCGTCAGCGCCGCGATCTGGTGTGCGCAATGCTGAGCGGGTGCCCTGGCATCACGCCTGTACGACCGGATGGCGGGATGTTTGTGATGGTGGATATTCGCCAGACCGGGATTGGCGCGCAGGGCTTTGCCGAGCGGTTGCTGGAGGGCTACGGCGTGTCAGTGTTGGCGGGGGAGGCCTTTGGGCCGAGTGCTGCGGGGCATATC
>NZ_JBFULH010000572.1:0-2599 GCF_056400445.1 Pseudomonas sp. P5_B2
CTTCGAGTTGGAAGTGTCCGGCGAACTCGCAACGGACTGGAACGCAACGCTGGGTTACACCCAGTTCAAAGTCGACGATGCCAACGGCGACGACGTCAACACGCTGTACCCGACCAAACTGCTGCGAACGTTCACCACCTACCGTCTGCCCGGTGCTTTCAACAAGCTGACCATTGGCGGCGGGGTTAACTGGCAAGACTCGATCTACACCTACGCCATCAACCCGGCCGGCAACTCCGAGAAGATCCAGCAGGATGCCTATGCGCTGGTCAACCTGATGGCTCGCTACGAGATCACCGACAACCTCTCGGCTCAGGTGAATGCGAACAACGTCACCGATGAAAAGTACTTCGACATTTTCGATGCCTTCGGCGCCCTGACATACGGTGCACCGCGTAGCGTTACGGCTTCGGCGAAGTATCGCTTCTAAGGTACCAGGGGGGGGTGCGGCTCTTTGCTACCCCCCCCCCGCGGTAAATTGCTCAGCGCATACACAGTCTTGTAGTCCACTGAAGCCCTCCTCACTGACGCGCCAAATCGTAAGCGCTCACTTGAGCGATCTTTTGATGCCCAACATTTCCAGCTTCAAAACACCGACCTGTGGCGAGGGGGCTCGTTGAGTTTTTTTGAGTCGGGTTCGTACGGGACACCGGATCAGTGTCCGGCGGATTTGGTGTGACCTTGAACATGGTACATCCTCGTTTACTGATGGAGCTGCCACGTTCGTTTCCAAGCGAAGAGGTGGCAACTGTACGCAGGTTGGAAAACCAGGGTAAACGAGCCCGGCAGACCTATAAGGTCTCCCACGCACAGCTGCCATAACGGAATGCACATCGTGCGAAAAAGTACGTTATGAAGAGTGCCTTCGTGTCGTTTACCCGTCGAGTTTCCAAGCCCGACCGCTGAATGATCAGCGACAGGGAAACGATAGAACCAAGGCCCACGACACACAAGCCGGCGGATTCTGGCGTAGCCGTAGGCAACGGCGCAAGGTTTTGTAGCTTTCAGGACGTAACCTTGAGGGCGCTTAAACAGGCACCCTCCGTTGATGTTTAATGAGCAGGAAAACACTGCCTACACGCAGTGAAACCTTGCGCGCTCAAGCGCGTGAATTGATGGCATCCATCATTTAGTCGTCCCTGTGCTCAGCCATCTTTAGGATCACGACAGGCCTTCAAGCAACTCCAGCGCCTGATCGAAATCGAAGCTCTCGGCTTGCTGGACAACCCGACGCAACTGCTCGGTTAACCGAGGGCCTGAAGCCAGGCCCTGTAGTGTGTGCAAGGCCGTCAGTGCCTGGGCGTCACTCTCGGTCAGCAGATTGCGCACGTGAGCCAATTGCACATGCCATTCGCTGTCGAAGGGTGGCGCCGCTGATGTATCGACTAATACCGTTGATTCGGTCAGCACCAACAGGCCTTCAAGCACCGGTGTCAGGCAGCGTTCTACCTCCGCCAGTCGATCAGCCACGTCCTGCTCCACTGCACCACTCAGACACGCCTGTTCCAGATGGCCGGCGGCGTTCGCCACGCCAACGGCACCGATATTGCCCGCCGTACCCCGCAGGGTATGGGCCAGTCGAACTGGCACCGAAGGATCGCTTGCACCTCGGGCGGCCAGAAACTCGGCGCAAAAAGCCTGTTGGCTGGAGCGAAACTTGCGCAGCAGGCGCAGGTAGAGATCGACCTTGCCCATGCAGGTGGCCAGACCTGCGTTCAAATCGATGCCGGGAAGGCTGGCTGGCAGGCCCGCCGCCGTCACCTTGGCAACCGACGAAACATCGGCCGCAGGCGCGCCACGGTCAGGCTTCGGATGTATCCACTTGGCCAACGTGGCAAACATGTCCTCGACGTTCAAGGGTTTGGAGATGTGATCGTTCATGCCGCAGGCAAGCGCCCGCTCGCGATCCCCCGCCATGGCGTCTGCGGTCATGGCGATCACCGGCAGATTCGCCCAACGTGCCTGCTCGCGTATCTTGCGGGTCGCGGTATAACCGTCCATCACCGGCATCTGGCAATCCATCAACACACCATCAAGGTCCGCATCACGCTCCAGCTGGTCGAGCGCCTCTGCGCCGTTGACGGCCAGATTCAGCTCGATCCCGGCACTCTCCAGCAGTTCACATGCCAGCTCCAGGTTGAGCTCATTGTCCTCCACCARCAGCAATCGCGCGCCACGCAGGCTGGCCATGGCGCTGGCGCTCTGGCCGAATCGCTCGTTGGAACGGGAATCGACCTGAGGGTTGATGCCGAGCACGGTACCCAACGCCTCAAGCAAGGTGGACGGAGTTACCGGTTTGGTCAGCACCACCGGTAATTGAATGTCGTGCTTGCTGGCTTCATCGCGGGCTTCCTCGCGACCGAATGCGGTGACCATGATCACCGACGGTGTATGCGCCAGTTTGGCAGCCTGCATCTGCAATACCGTCTCCACACCATCCATGCCGGGCATGCGCCAATCCATGAGCACCAGATCATAGGGCCTCGTCTTGGCTTCGGCCTCCGCCAGCAAGGCCAGTGCGGCTCGACCACTTTGCGCGACGTCCACCTCCACGCCAAAACTGCGCGTCATGCCAGACAAAATCTCGAGGGCGCTGGTG
>NZ_JBFULH010000573.1:0-2591 GCF_056400445.1 Pseudomonas sp. P5_B2
GTTCTGGAACGCGGCTAACAGGATGGCCGCCGTCGCGGAGGTTGGAATGCCCAGCGTCAGCAGCGGCACCAACGACCCCGTCGCGCTGGCATTATTGGCCGCCTCGGGGCCAGCAACACCTTCGATCGCGCCCTCTCCCTTGCTGCCCGCAAATTCATTCGGGTACTTGCTCAGTTTGCGCTCGGCGGAATAGGACAGAAACGTCGGAATCTCCGCGCCACCTGCCGGTATCGAACCAAACGGAAAACCGATCAGCGTGCCGCGCAGCCAGGCCGGAACCGAGCGCTTCCAGTCGGCGCGGGTCATCCACAATGAGGTCAAGCGGTGCCGCCCGCAGTTTTCTTCTTTTTGATACAGCAAGCTGTACAGCGCCTCCCCCACGGCAAACAAACCGACTGCCACCAGCACCACTTCGATGCCATCGACCAACTCCGGCACCCCCAACGTGTAACGTGCGATACCCGAGGTCGAGTCGAGGCCGATCAAGCCAATGGCCAGGCCAATCCCAAGCGAGGYGAAACCGCGCAGCATCGACGCGCCGAGTACCGCCGACACGGTGGTGAACGACAGCACCAGAATCGCGAAATATTCCGCCGGGCCGAATTTCAGCGCCAGCGTGGCGACGACGGGGGCAAACAAGGTGAGCAGAATCGTGGCGATGGTCCCGGCCACGAACGAACCGATCGCCGCCGTGGCAAGTGCCGGCCCCGCCCGGCCGTTACGGGCCATCAAGTTACCTTCCAGGGCCGTGACCATGGAGGACGACTCCCCCGGCGTGTTAAGCAAAATAGAGGTGGTCGAGCCGCCAAACTGCGCGCCGTAGTAGATGCCGGCGAACATGATCAGCGCGCCAGTGGGGTCGACCTTGGCGGTGATGGGCAGCAACAGCGCGACGGTCAGCGCCGGTCCGATACCGGGCAACACCCCAATCGCCGTGCCGAGCAAACAGCCGATAAACCCCCACATCAAATTGATCGGCGACAGCGCGGCAGAAAACCCCATCGCCAAGCTTGCGAGAATATCCACCGGGTTGATCTCCTTCGGCCCGGCTCAGATCCAGGCGTTGACAAGGGGCGGCAGGGAAACGCCGAGCCCGGCGTTGAACAGCCAGTAAATCGGCAACGTCAGGGCAATGCCGATGGCCAGGTCCCGCAGCGGATGGCGACTGCCAAACCCGCGTGCCGCACAGGCAAACAGCAGCCCTGCAGCGAGGACGAAGCCAATGAGGTTGATCAGCAACGCCACCCCCACCAGCCCCGCCGTGACCCATGCTGCACCAAGTTTGCCACCGGGTAGCGCTTTGGCAGACTCGTCTTCGTGGTCCGTCAATTCGCGAAAGCCACCGGTGCAGGCTTGATAGCTCAGCAGCAACCCGACGACGCCCAGGAACACCGCCAGCCCGTAGGGGTAGACATCGGCGGCCAAAATGACGTAGCCCCTCTCGGGCGGAAACCGCCAGGCGCCGACCRCCAGTACAGCACTGATGGCGATCAGTCCAAGGCCGATGGCCAACTGTGGCGGCACAATCCTGCGTATCCCGGTCATGTCAAAGCAGCCCGACGTTGACCAGCATGGCCCGCAGCCGCACGTGTTCTTCGTCGACAAACTTGCCGAATGCGTCGCCGGTCAACACGCTGGGCGACCACGCGTTGGTTTTGAGGTTGTCTTGCCAGGACTGGGTTTTGGTGGCAGTGACGACGGCGTCGGTCAGTTCCTGGCGCTGTTCGGGGCTCAGACCTGCGGCGCCGTACACACCGCGCCAATTGCCAATGATCACGTCGTAGCCTTCCTCTTTGAGGGTCGGCGCATCGATACCGGCAACGCGCTCCGGCGCGCCGATGGCGAGGACGCGGAACTGGCCGCTCTTGATGTATTGACCCAGTTCGGCATAGCCGCCAGTGATCACCTTGAGCTGGCCGCCGAGCGCCTGAGCAACCACTTCACCGCCACCGCCGAAGGCAACGTAATTCACCTTGTTGACCGGGACATCCATTTTTCCGGCCAGCTCGGCGATGCCGATGTGATCGACCGAGCCTTTGGAGCCGCCGCCCCACGTGATGCTGGTTGGTTTGTCTTTGAAGGCCTTGAGCAAATCCTCAAGGGTTTTGAAGTCGGACTCCTTGCGCACGGCAATTACGTTGTATTCGGTAAACAGCCGGGCAATCGGTGTCACGTCCTTCAAGGTGATTTGCGGTTTGTTCTGTTCGATACCCGCGACCATGATGGCCCCCACCACCAGCAATGCACCCACCTCGCCTTTGGTGCTGTTGGCAAACTGCGCCAGCCCCAGCGTACCGCCGGCGCCACCTTTGTTTTCGAAGGTGACGGACTTGGCAACCTTGGCCTCGATCATGGCCTTGCCCAGTTCCCGTGCGGTCTGGTCATAACCACCACCGACAGACCCCGGGGCCATGAACTTGACGGTGTCCAGCGCCAGTGCGGGTGTTGAAAGTGCGGCAGCGGTGATAGCCACGGCAGCGGCGAAATTGAAACGACGGAACAAAGCGAACATGAGTGGACTCCTGATCTTGTTTTTGTAGTGGTCGGTTGAATCTCGCTCAGGAGCAACCCCTGCTCACTGAACATACGTC
>NZ_JBFULH010000574.1:0-2589 GCF_056400445.1 Pseudomonas sp. P5_B2
CTTAAGGAGGCGCCATGCCGATTATTGTCGAATCACTGAACGAGGCCACTTACCAGGATCAGCAAGACCTGCAGAAAATTTACCGCGACGCTCCGGACTGGCTGTACGCCCCGTTTTCAGGGGATGTACAGCTGATCGAAGGCTGCCTGCGGGACGGCTCGCTGATCGCCGGACGCTTCAATGATCGACTGCTCGGGGCCGCCCGCTTGCAACGAAATCAGGACGTTTGGCACTTGTCCCAACTTTGCGTACGAAAAATTACCCGGCGTCGTGGCGTCGCCGAGCGATTGGTGAACGAAGCGCAAAAAATGGCCTCTGATTCCAGTGCCACCCTGCGCCTGCTGGCCCCTGCCGGACATCTTGAAGCCCAGGYGCTTGCCGCCAAGCTGAAACTGCCACTGGATGTACTGCCCGCAGTTATCGCCTGACCGGTCGTCCGCTTCAGAGCGCTATACTCCCCGGCTAAATTTCGAATTCGACTATCTACAAGGACTCGCCCATGAAAGCGTTCGGCAAAATCCTGGGTCTGGTACTTCTCGGGCTGTTGCTGATCATTGTGGCGCTGGGCTTTGCCCTGACCCATCTCTTTGATCCCAACGACTATAAAGACGAGATTCGCCAGATTGCCCGCGACAAGGCCCACATCGAGCTGACGCTCAATGGCGATATCGGCTGGAGCCTGTTCCCGTGGCTGGGCCTGGAGTTGCACGAGGCGAGTGTTGCGACCCTGGCCAAGCCGACGGAGCCGTTCGCCGACTTGCAGATGCTGGGCCTGTCAGTACGCGTGCTGCCGCTGCTGCGCCGCGAAGTGCAGATGAGCGATGTCCGTGTCGAAGGCCTGAACCTGCGCCTGAACCGCGACAAGGACGGCCATGGCAACTGGGAAGATGTCGGCAAGGTCCCGATGCCAGCCACTCCGGCTGGGACACCGGCCACCACGGGCGCGCCTGCACCAGAGGCCACCGTCCAGGTAGAAAAACCGGCCCAGCCGATTCGCCTGGACATCGACAGCCTGACCGTGAACAACGCCCGCGTTGAATACAGCGACGAGAAGACCGGCAGGCAGTTCAGCGCCGAAAGCATCCAGCTGAGTACAGGCCCGGTGCATGATTCGACCAACATCCCGGTCAAACTCACCGCGTTCCTCGGCACCAACCAGCCGGTTTTGCGTATTCGCACCGAGCTCAATGGTGTGCTGCGATTTGAACGCGCGCTGCAACGCTACAAATTCGAAGACATGAAAACGTCGGGCGAAGTCGCCGGCGACCCGCTGCAAGGCAAAACCATGACTTTCTCCGCCCAAGGGCAGTTGCTGCTGGATAAAGCGGCGAACGTCGCCGAATGGACCGGCATCAAGATTTCCGCCAACCAACTGCGCGCACTGGGTGAACTCAAGGTCAACGACCTCGACAAGACGCCACAGATCAGCGGCGGCATTTCGATTGCCCAGTTCGACCTGGCTAAATTCATCGACAGTATTGGCCAGAAACTTCCGGCCATGGCCGAAGGCAGTTTAAGCAAAGTCGAACTGGCCAGCCGTGTTGCCGGCACGCCGACCAGCGTTTCGTTCGATAACATCAACCTGAAAATCGATGACAGCACCTTCAGTGGCCGTATTGCCATCGAGGATTTCGCCAAACAGTCGTTACGCACAGCCCTGAAGGCTGACACGTTCAATGTCGACCGCTATCTGCCACCCAAATCCGCCGAAGCCAACAGCGCAACACAGGTGCGCCAGGCCGAAGTTGCCAGCACCGAGGCCAATGCCATGGCTGGCGCGGGCACCACTGCGCTGCCGGAATCGCCGACCAAGGACGCGTGGAGTACCGAACGTCTGCTGCCAGTTGAACGCTTGAGCAAACTCGACGTGGACGCCGACCTGACCTTTGGCCAGTTGACCCTCGACAAGCTGCCGATTCACAACGCGGCATTCAAGGCCACAGGCCTGGGCGGCCTGCTGACTCTGGAGAACCTGCGCGGCGACCTGTACGACGGCAACTTCGAAACCAAGGGCACCCTCGACCTGCGCCAGCAAGTACCCGCGCTGAGCATGCAGACGAGCATCAACAAAGTGCCGGTAGAGAAAATCCTCGAAAGCCAAGGCAAAAATCCGCCAGTCAAAGGCCTGGTGACGCTCAACAGCGCGCTGACCGCCAGCGGTAACAGCCAGAAAGCACTGATCGACAGCCTCAACGGCAACGCCAGCTTCGTCATCAACAATGGCGTATTGCTTAACGCCAACCTCGAACAACAGCTGTGCAAAGGCATCGCCACCCTGAACCGCAAAACCCTCAACAGCGAGCCACGGGGCAAGGACACGCCATTCCAGGAACTCAAAGGCAACCTGACCTTCCGTAACGGCGTGGCCAGTAACCCGGACCTGAAAGTACGCATCCCGGGCATGACCGTGAATGGCGACGGCGACGTCGATCTGCGCGTGCTGGGCATGGACTACCGCGTGGGCATCATCGTCGAAGGCGACACGAGTGCCATGCCGGATCCGGCTTGCCAGGTCGGCGAAAAATATGTCGGTATCGAGTGGCCATTGCGTTGCCGAGGCCCGCTGGAGTTGGGCGCTAAAGCCTGCCG
>NZ_JBFULH010000575.1:0-2587 GCF_056400445.1 Pseudomonas sp. P5_B2
TGCAAGGTGATCTGCGCAGGATCAAGACCGGTGCGTTTCGCGATATCGGCGCGGAACATGTCCGGTGCCTGGTTGGGTAACCAGACCTCCAGAGAGCCGTTCGGGTTGAAGCGTGCCAGCGCAGACGGCGGCTCAAGTTGACCGTGGTTCAGGTACTGGTTGTGATAAGTGGCATCAACTCGGATCTTGGCATTGGCCAGATTCGCGGCAACGTCGCCCTCATTTTCATCGTCGCGGGCAGGCCCTTTTTCGGCTGCCAGTCGTTTGAGAAACGCATCGCTGGAAAAGTCTGCGGGCATCGGCCGCACTTTGCTGTCGGCCGTTGGTTCCTGCCAGTCGACCTGAATCGATTCCACCGCACGTTTTGCGTGCCACCAGCGTTCGGCGACCACTGCCACGGCACCCGGCAGACGATGCACGGAATGCACGCCTTTCATGGCCTTGACCTGGTCTTCGTTGCGCAGGTTGCCCACCGTCATACCCAAGCGAGGTGCATGCTGAACGGCGGCATGCAGCATGTCGTCGACTTTCAGATCGATGCTGTAGAGCGCCTTGCCGGTGGACTTGTCATAGGCATCGATGCGCTTCACGGGCTTGCCGATCCAGCGAAACTGGCGCGGATCACGCAGTTGCACGGTGGCCGGATCGGGAACTGGCAGGTCCATCGCACGCTCGGCCAACTCACCGTACGCCAACGAGCGGCCCGACGCGGCATGCACCACCTTGCCAGGTTCGGTGGTCAATTCGCCCACCGGCACCCCAAGTTTCTCTGCGCCCGCTTGCAACAGCATGGCGCGGGCAAGTGCGCCGAGGCGACGCATCACCGGATAACTCATGCGCACCGACATGCTGCCGCCGGTGATGCGCATGCCGTTGTCCATCACCACATAGGCCTCGCCGGGCGGCGCGGCTTCGACCAGGAAGGTTGCCGGGTCGGCGTCCAACTCTTCACCGACGATCTGCGCCATCGCTGTGAACGTTCCCTGCCCACCTTCCATGAAAGGGCACAGCAGACGCACGCGGTTGTCCGGGCGGATTTCCAGAAACGCGGGGACCTGCGTGCCGCGCTCGGCAGTCGCTGCTGCCGCAGCTTGCACGCGTGTCGCACCGAGCGGCAGGCCGAAGCCGAGGACCAGTGCGCCGACGGCGGTACCGGTCAAAAAACGTCTGCGCGACAAATTGACCGGATCGTGCAGAGCGAACGCTGGTGCCTCCAGGGAAGGATCGATACGTATGTTCATCACACGCTCCCCTTGCCAGCAAGCTCATGCACGGCGGCATGAATCGCGTTGTACRTGCCGCAGCGGCACAGATTGACCATCGCGGCCTCGATCTGCGCGTCACTCGGCTCGGGGTTTTGTTTGAGCAGTGCCGTGGCGGCCATAACCTGCCCGGACTGGCAGTAGCCGCACTGGGCGACCTGAAGATCGACCCAAGTCGCGACGACCCGCTTTCCAACTTCATCGGTCTCGATAGCCTCGATGGTGGTGATCTCCCGGCCGACCACACCGGCCACCGGCATGACGCACGAACGCACCACATTGCCGTCCACCAGCACCGAGCAGGCGCCGCACTGCGCCAGTCCGCAGCCGTACTTGGTACCGGTCATGCCCAGATCATCACGGATCACCCACAGCAAGGGCGTATCGGCGTCGGCATCGACCTGATAGGTCTTCTGGTTGATTCGTAGTTCCATGGTTCACCCGCTTGATCATCGGTTGACGTGCATTGTCATAAGCTGTGAAACGCTGCGAGGCGCACCACCGGTAAAGCTGTTCTGTCGCTCAACTTGCCGCGTTGCCGAGCGCTTCTGCCTCGAGTGGCTGCCCACGCAGCAGCGCAATGTCACGACTGGGTGCGGTACCGAACAGGCGGCCATATTCGCGGCTGAACTGAGAGGGACTTTCATACCCGACAGCGAACGCCGCCCGCGAGACGTCCAGACGCTCCATCAACATGAGCCGACGGGCCTCGTTCAGGCGAAGCCATTTCTGGTACTGCARSGGGCTCATKSCGGTGAGYTGMCGGAAATGATGRTGAAAGGTKGGTGCGCTCATCTGCACCCGSGCCGCMAGCTCATCAATGCGCAGCGCAGCGGTGTAGTTGACCTTGAGCCAGTCGATGGCTTTGGCGATGCGATAACCCTGGCCATCGACGGCAGTGATCTGCCGCAGCCGTGCCCCTTGATCGGTATGCAGCAGCCGGTAGTGGATTTCCCGCAGGATCAGTGGCGCCAGCACCGGGATCGCCTCAGGTTCATCGAGTAATGCCAGCAGGCGATTGAGCGCGCCTTCCAAGGCGGACGACATGTTGCCGATGCCCGCGCCTCTACCCTCGGGTCGATGACGCGTCGTCGGCAAACCACCCTTGGCGATGACCTCGGCGAGCATGCCGACATCCAGTTTCAGTACCAGCCCGACACAGGGCTGTTCGGGACTGGCAATCATCACTTCGGAGTTGGCCGGCAGATCTAGTGAAGTGACCAGAAACCGCGAATGGTCGTAGCTGTAACCCTCACCACCGACCCACAACCGCTTTGCACCACGTCCCACCAGAATCAGGCTCGGCTCAATCATGCATACAGCGG
>NZ_JBFULH010000576.1:0-2583 GCF_056400445.1 Pseudomonas sp. P5_B2
TCCCACGGATGGTGCTATTCGGCCTGTTCGCGTTTGCGGCAGTGAGCTCGGCATCCGCCACACAGATGAAAACCTCAACCCCTGCTTTCGCCCCTGAAATCACCGCCGTTCAATCGCCTGCCCACGCCGGCGGCAACCCTTGGCCGACCTTGGCCAGTATGACCGGCCAGCAGGCAGGGCCGTTGCTTGCCCATGACGATCGATACTGGCATGACGACCGCTGGCATGATCGTAGAGACAATTGGCGCCGAGACGAATGGCGCAGGGATAATTGGCGTAGAGAGCAAGCCCGCCGAGAAGATCAACGTCGTGATTGGGAGCGCCACCAGGATCGGGCCATGCGGCACCGATATGAGGACGAGCACCGTTACTATCGTCGTTAAAAAAAAAGCGTAGCGGTCGCTGACGAACAAGGCTGAGGGTGGTGATCCTCCTCAATCCCCAACCTGCGACAAAGGCCTGGTAACCTGCTCCAACGCCTGACGCTCCGCCGCCACTCCCCAAACCGCTTGCACCACCGCCGCCACACACATCAGCGCAGCGCCAATCAGATAACCGATCAACAGACTGCTGCGCTGCTGGGTCTGGATCAGTTGGCCAAACAGCATCGGCCCGATAATGCCGCCCAAGCCAGTGCCGAACGCGTAAAACACGGCGATGGCCAAGGCGCGGATTTCCAKTGGGAAGGTTTCCGCCACGGTCAGGTAGGCCGAACTGGCCGCTGCCGATGCGAAAAAGAAGATCACCATCCACGCCACCGCTTGCTGGGTTACATCCAGCCAACTCTGTTGGAAGGCATAGCCACTGAACGCCAGCATGATCCCGGACATCGCGTAGGTGAAGCTGATCATCACCCGTCGGCCGATCACGTCAAACAAGCGTCCCAACAGCACCGGCCCGCAGAAATTACCCAGTGCCAAGGGCAATATATACCAACCGACCTGCTCGGCGGGCACCTGGTAAAAATCGGTGAGCACAAGTGCGTAGGTGAAGAAGATCGCGTTGTAAAAGAAGGCCTGCGCGGCCATCAGCGTCATCCCCACCAGCGCCCTGCGACGGAACCTGACAAACAGGGTCTGGAAGATCTCCGCCAGCGGCGTATGGTCCCGCGCGTGCAGGCGCAGCGGTTTGCGGGTCACGGCCGGCAGTTCATGACCTTGTTCGCGCAGTCGCGCTTCGATGCCTTCGACGATGCGTCGGGCCTCATCGCTCCGACCATGGACCAGCAACCAGCGCGGGCTCTCCGGCAGCCACAGGCGCATCACCAGAATCAACAAACCCAGCGCTGCACCGATGCCGAAACACAGACGCCAACCCAGATCGCCGCCGACCACCTGAGGGTCCAGCAAGACGATGGCCCCGCCGGCCCCCAGTGCTGCGCCTAACCAGAAGGTACCGTTGATGGTCAGATCAACCCAGCCTCGAAAGCGTACCGGCGTGAATTCCTGGATGGTCGAATTGATCGCCGTGTATTCGCCGCCGATGCCCATGCCCGTGAGGAAGCGGAACAAAAGGAAGCTTTCCAGGTTGAAGGAAAACGCCGTCGCCGCCGTGGCGCCGACATACAGCCATAATGTAATGAAGAACAACCTGCGCCGCCCCAGGCGATCGGTCAGCCAGCCGAACAGCAAGGCACCGAGCACTGCCCCGGCGATGTAGACGCCGCCGGCCAAACCGATATCGAAGTTGCTCATGCGCAGGTCGGTGCTGTTTTTCAGCGCGCCGGACACCGAGCCGGCCAGGGTCACTTCGAGGCCGTCGAGCAACCAGGTGATGCCTAACGCAACCACGAGCAGGGAGTGAAAACGGCCCCATGGCAAGCGGTCCAGGCGGGCTGGAAGGTCGGTTTCGAATATTGCGCCGGGGTTGCGGCTATGCGGCTGTTGGTGGGTCATCGCCTCATCATTTTCATGTGCAGGGCTTTGTGAGTTAGGAGTTAGGGGCAGGATCGGGAGTTCAACTCCCCTGCCCTCGTTTCGTGGATTGCGGCTCGAATTTTGATGGACTTAAACAGGTTTCAGGTCGGGTGTTTAAAGACACTCGGTGTAACGTCCTAACGGCTACAACGCCTTGCGCCATCGCCTACGGGTAAGACAGAATCCGCCGGCTTGTGCGGCTATGGGGTGGGCTATATCGTTTTCAGGTCACTGAAAAACAGTGATCGGGTTTGGTAGCCCAGTATGTCCAGGCGCATAGCGCCACCTTTTACAGAGATCTTTTAATCTCTGTTTTTTATGGTGGCCATGCGCAGGGCTCCCTCGGGAGCGCCGGGTTCCTGGACCGGTCTACCAACCTGCGTATGGYCACCACCMTTCGTTTGGTAGCGAAGGGTGATGGCTCCTCAATAGATTTTTCAGGAGTTTCATCTATGTGCAAACCAACACCCAACCCGCCGGACACCGATCCGGCATCGCCCTACGAATCCCTCGATTCCAAAAAATTCCACGAAACGGCCGAACGCGCACTCGACCACTACCTCAATCCGAGCGCCCAAATCATGTCCAGCACCCACGAACCCGAACCCATGTTCCTCGCCAACCCCAAGTACGACACCGAATCCCTGCTGGCCAACGCCAGCGAATC
>NZ_JBFULH010000577.1:0-2582 GCF_056400445.1 Pseudomonas sp. P5_B2
CCGTAAGTACCATTGATATTGGTACCCAGCCCGCCGACCGCCGGGGTCGACGTGTTACTGCCGGCACGTACGCCAATCACCGCCCCACTGCTATCCGGACCGTCGGCGCCAAACTTGTCGTTGTCCAGGACGCTGATATTGACCGTTGCACCTTCCACCGCACTGGCGGTGTTCGCCGCTGCGGTAGGCAGGTCGTCGACGATGTTGACATCGAGCGTGCCGTTGGCGGTGGTGCCGTTGTCGTCGACCACGGTGACGACGAACTGCTCAGGCAGCGAGTTGGCGCCGTTGCCGGTGGCGTGGGCTTCGTTGTCGGCCAGGGTGTAGCTGTAACTGACCACGCCCGTCGTGGTGTCGAACCCGGTGATGGTCAGCGTGCTGCCCAACGGAGTGACGGTCGACTGCGGGAAGCCCGCGGATACGCCACCGACCACCACGTTGATGCCGCCGACGCTCAGGGTCTGCACTCCGTCGAGAGCAGTGATGGTGAAGGTGCCGCTTTGGGTCAGAGCCGGGGTATCGGGGCTGCTGCCGTCACCAAGGTTTTTCTCGAAAACAGTGAGTTCGTCAGCGATACCATTGAGGCCGCCAATCGTGACCGGGTCATCGTTGTTGTGGATTTGCAGCACCAGGTTAGCGGTGCTGGTATCGCCATCCGCATCCGTCAGCGTGTAGGCGAAGGTTTCCGTGGCGCTGCCACCGCCGTGCAGCGTTTTGAAATCAGCGTCGCTGGTGTTCAGCGTGTAGGTGTAGGTGCCGTTGGGATTGAGCACCAGGGTGCCGTAGGTCCCGGTGAAGGTGCCGCCAATGACTGGGCCGCTGTTGGGGCCAACAGGAATGCGGTCTGCGCCCTGCGTGTCGTTCGGCAGCACACTGCCGGTCAGGGTCAGCAGGGTTTCCGATGCGGTATTGGCGTTGCTGTCATCGATGGCCTTGGGAACGTCGTCAGTGATATTGACGTCCAGCGTGCCGGTGACGGTGTCACCATTACTGTCGCCAGCCACCACAGTGAGCTGCTCGATAAAGGGGGTAGCGCCATCACCCGCTGGATGAAGGACGCTTCCATTCAGGGTAAAGCTGTAGCTCACCACACCAGTGGTTGGGTCGTACGTGATGGTCAGGGTGTTGCCCTGTGGCGTAGTGATTGTCTGGGGAACGCCCGCGGCCACCCCACCGGTGATGACGTTGATGCCGCCGATTCTCAGGCTGTTCAGCCCGTCCAGCGCCGAGATACTGAACGTGCCGCTCTGTGCCAACGCGCTCGGATTACTCGCGGATCCGCCGGGCAGGTTGGCTTCGTTGAAGGTCAGTTCCCCGCCCGCTACCGACAGGCCGCCGAGCGTGATCGGATTGTTGACGGGCGTTGGTGGAGGTGGCACGACGGCCGCAATGTCGTCGGCTCTCTGGATATCGGCATTGTGCCGTTCTTCGGGAAATTCCGGGATACCGCCAAACCCTGCCGTCGGGAAGCCAATCGTCGGATCGACACGCCCGCCCACTTCTTCCAGCATCACAAAACTGTGGCCGCCGCCCGCCGCACCGTTGCCCGCCGGGGTCGAGCCAGGCCCCGCCGCTGTGGCTTCAGCAGTCTGCGTTGGGTCAGCGCCCGCCGCGATAGCTTTTTGCAGTTGTTCGACATCAGTCAGCTGCACTTCGCTCGGCGAAACCGCCTCCAAGGTACCAACGTGCGGTATCTGATGCGCAAGTAGCTGCGGGCTCATCTGCTGGCTACTGCCACGCCCGAGGGTCAGTTCCTCGCCATTTTGCAGGCGAACCGCCACCGCGCCTTCGGCTCCGGTAACCAGCTCATCACCGGCGAACAATCGATCACCCTCGATCAACGCACGCCGGGTGCCGTCGCTCGCTACCGCGAACACCTGACCAATGACCTTACTGACGGTACCGATGAGCGTAGCCATGTGCATTTCCTCCGCTGCCAACAACCGCTGTCGGCATCCTGTTTTTTTCGAAGAAAGTGCTCAGGGATTAAAAAAGCTCGCTGCGCGGATCGCCTGCAGGACACGTTTACCTAAGTAAGCCGTTGCCCTGGCGATGAACTCGCCCAGCGTGTCGCACATCCGCAGCGTCGGCGTCAGTGGGATAAACCCTCTGCAATCATTGGCTTCGGGGCCCACTTGCGGCGCAACTCTCCTGGTGAACGATGCGTAACAGTCTTGAACCAATAAAGTGACAAAAAACCGTCACCAAAAAACCGTTACGCTGCCCTCCCCTCCAGCACTTCCCATCCCTATATCGATAAGTGGATTGGACTTTTCGAAAACCCCGTTAAAGCTCCCTAAAGCTGATAATTCAAAGGTTTTCGTCATGAACACTGTGCTGGATTTTGCTGAGGGCATAAGTTTTTTTTGGCATAAAGATAATGAGAAATATTTCTTAGCTAATCTCAAAAATGTTCTTAGCTCTG
This sequence comes from Pseudomonas sp. P5_B2, assembly GCF_056400445.1. Classification (NCBI taxonomy): domain Bacteria; kingdom Pseudomonadati; phylum Pseudomonadota; class Gammaproteobacteria; order Pseudomonadales; family Pseudomonadaceae; genus Pseudomonas; species Pseudomonas sp. P5_B2. The sequence continues at coordinate 2,426 of NZ_JBFULH010000577.1, forward strand.
TTGTCACAAGGGTGAAACGATTTTACCTATAAATGTCGTCAAATAATTGGCGACCTATAAGCAACATCAGGTATTCAGGGAGATGTAAACATGCGCGTTTTAACCCCCGTTTGCAGCGCGGTTCTGCTGGCCATTGCCTACACGTCCAGTGCTCAAG
>NZ_JBFULH010000578.1:0-2561 GCF_056400445.1 Pseudomonas sp. P5_B2
CCCTACCCCTTGATATAGCGGGGCCGCCTGAACGGCGGCCCCCTGGAGGCCGACATGAAATTGAAGACCCTCAAGCCGCTGTACCTCGGCGGTAAGACCCTGATCGAAGGCACCTCGTTTTTAACAGGGGAGCAGCATGGCAGGCAGTTGCTCCAGAAAGGTTATGCCGAGGTGGACGACAGCGAGGATGAGGCGTTGGTGGATCTGACTCACTCTGAAACCCAACCCACTCCCATGACCTCCACCAGCGTGGTCGCCAATCCCGAGCCTGGCACCAAGGCGAAGGCCACCGATAAGAAAAAGGCTGACTGAACATGAGCATGATCGACATCGAACTGGCCATGAAGCATCTGCTCGCGGAGCCTGAGGATCAGGAACTGGTGCAGTCGCAACTGGACAGCGCCGAGATGGCCGCGACGGCCTTTCTCAATCGCGCGTTCTTTATCGATCAACTCGCACTGAATGATGCTCGTTCGCTGGTGCCCGTTGCCCGCAACCAGGCCCGGGTCGAATACGACGCAGCCATGGCCGCTGCCGTAGCCATTGAGGATTGCTTTCAGAGCCGCGAAGCGATGGCAGATGCTCAGTTCGTTTTCTCAGAAGCTTTGGCCGCCGCCACCTGCAATGCTCGGGGGATGGTGATCAATAAAGCGATCGAGGCCGCTTGCTTGCTGAAGCTTGGCCACCTGTTCGCCAATCGTGAAGAAGTGGTGACCGGCACGATCGCCACTGAGTTGCCGTTATCCAGTAAGGCCCTGCTGACGCCATATCGCGTCGGGATGGGTGTGTGATGCGTGCCGGTGCATTGTGTCATCGGATTACGTTTCAGGTTCCCGGGGAAGTGCAGGATCAACAGACCGGCGAGATGCTTCCGGGATGGGAGACCGTCTGGGAGAAAGTACCTGCATCGGTCGAACCACTGAGCGCTCGCGATCTGATCGCGGCGCAGGCGGGCCAATCTGAAGCCTCGGGCCGAATGGTGATCCGCTACCGCGCCGGCGTGCTGCCAACGATGCGCATCCTCCATCGTGGCGACGTCTACAACATTCAGGGTCCGCCAATGCCTGATCCGGTGTCGGGCCTTGAGTACCTCACCATCCTGGTGGCGAAGGGGTTGAACGATGGCTGAGACAGTTGAGTTCGGCATTACTGGTCTTGATTCATTGCTGGGCAAACTGGCAGCCATAACCTACGACGTGAAACGTAAAGGTGGGAGGGCTGCGCTGCGCAAGGCGGCGCAGCTGGTGGCGGACAAAGCGAAAGAAGGAGCGTTGCGTTTGGATGATGCTGAAACCGGGCGCTCCATTGCTGACAACATCGCGCTGCGCTGGAATGGTCGGCTATTCAGTCGGTCGGGAGACCTTGGTTTCCGGATAGGCGTTAAGTACGGAGCAGTGCTCAAGGATGGCGGCGAAACATCACAAAATAGCCCAACCCCCCATTGGCGCCTGCTGGAGTTTGGTACAGAAACGATTGCGGCCCGTCCGTTTATGAGGAATGCACTCGCGGACAGCATCAATGCTGCGACCGATGCTTTCATCACAAATTACGAGAAGGCCATTGATCGCGCAATCAAACGCGACGCGAAGTCGAGAGGAGGTGGTTAATGGCAGCAGCGCCAATCTTTGCGGTATGCGCGGCGAGCCCTCAGGTCACCGCCTTACTGGGGGCCGTGCCCACCAGGATGTATCCGTTTGGTGAAGCCCCTGAGGGGGTGACGAAACCCTATGCAGTGTGGCAGTTAGTCGGCGGTAGCCCAGAGAACTTCCTCGCAGGTCGCCCTGATCTCGATGGATACACGCTACAGGTAGATGTTTACGCCGCCACAGCTAGTTCAGCCAGAGCCGTGACCTCAGCCGTCAGCGCTGCGATTGAGCTTGTTGCCTACATCACGCGGTGGGGTGGCGAATCGAAGGACTCCGTCACGAAGAATTACCGGTCGAGCTTCGATGTCGACTGGCTTGTACCCAGATAGCTAATCCCTGAACCAGGCCCGCCAAGTGCGGGTTTTTTTACGTCCGACATTTGGAGAAAGCCATGTCGATGCTTACCCAAGGCACCCAGATTTATGCACTGGTGCCGACCGCCGCCGATCCCTCCGATCTCGAAATCATCGAGATCGAGTGCGCTACCGCATTAAGCCCGGGTGGAAACCCTGCCGACCCGATCGAAGTCACTTGCCTGAGCGATAAGGTACGTCGCTATCTGCGAGGTCTTCGCACTCCTGGCCAGGCTTCCATTACCCTCAACGCCGATTCGCGCAACACCTCGCACATTCGCCTGCACGCCCTCTCCGAAGACGACTCCATCGAGAGCATTTCGTGGGCTGTTGGCTGGTCCGATGGCATCGGCATCCCGCCGACTGTGAACGTCGCTGGCGACGACTTCGAGCTGCCGACTACTCGCACCTGGTTCATCTTCGAGGGCTATGTTTCCGATTTCCCGTTCGACTTCGCCGCCAACGCTACGGTCTCCACCGCGGCCACCATTCAGCGTTCGGGCGGCTCCGCCTGGATCCGCAAAACCACAACTCCGTAAGGATCGATTATGCAGCTGAGTAT
>NZ_JBFULH010000579.1:0-2554 GCF_056400445.1 Pseudomonas sp. P5_B2
AACTCGAAGAGCTGCGCGAAACCTGGCTCGACACCTGCGAGTCCGTGGGTTTGCAGGACGATTTGCCGTTAACAGTAGTTCGGGAAGCCTGGCTGGCCGGACTGGATCAGGGCCGACTGTCCCAGCGTTTTCTGGCCGGTGCAGTCAACTTCTGCACCTTGATGCCGATGCGGGCGATTCCGTTCAAACGGGTCTGTCTGCTGGGCATGAACGACGGCGACTATCCTCGTGCGCAACCACCGCTGGATTTCGATCTCATGGGCAGTGACTATCGTCCCGGTGATCGATCTCGCCGCGAAGATGACCGCTATCTCTTGTTGGAAGCGCTGTTGTCTGCACGTGATCAGCTCTACATCAGCTGGGTTGGGCGAAGTATTCGCGATAACAGCGAACGGCCGGCCTCCGTGCTGATTGGCCAGTTGCGTGACCATCTCTCCAGCGGCTGGCGATTGCGCGATGAGGGCGACGACCTGCTGGAGGCCATGACTCAGGAACACCCATTRCAGCCTTTCAGTGCTCGCTACTTTCATGAAGGTGACGCGCTATTCAGCTACGCCAATGAGTGGCAAGTACTTCATCACGTCACTGATCAAGTGGCTGAGGGTGAAGTACTTGAAGCTTACGTCCAGGAAGAGCCGCTGAGCCTCGGTCAATTGCAGGACTTCGTGCGCAATCCCGTGCGACATTTTTTCAGTCAGCGGCTGAAAGTGTTTTTCGAAGCGGCTGAAGTGCCGTTAGCCGATGAAGAACCGTTTGTCCTCGATGCGCTGCAACGCTATACCCTCAGCGACAGCTTGCTTGCAGCGGCTCTGGGACGCATCGAGCACGCCGATCAGGCACTTGAAGACCAGGCCAAACGCCTGCAAAACAGTGGGCTGCTGCCTATGGCTGGTTTCGGCGAATGCCTTCAGCGTGAATTGATCGAACCGCTGCCGGATCTGGTGCAGCGGTATCAACAACTCCTGGCGTTATGGCCGACACCGCTTACCAGCGCTCTGCCGGTGAATCTTGAGCTGCAAGGATTGCGGCTGGAAGGTTGGCTCAGCGGTCTGCACCAACGTGCAGACGGTGGTTTGCTGTCGGTCACGACTATCCCCAACGGCATTGGCTCAGTCAAAACCCGCAAATGGCACCGCCTGACGCGGCCCTGGGTCAATCATCTGGTTGCCTGCGCTAGCGGCATACCGATGACCACCGCGCTGGTGGCCAGCGACGACAGCTTGCTACTGGAGCCGCTGGAGAAGAGCGCTGCACTTAAAATTTTGGACCATCTCCTGCAAGCCTGGCACGCCGGCATGCGCCAACCCCTGCCGATTGCAATAAAAACGGCCTTCGCCTGGCTTGGTCAGACCGATCCGCTGAAAGCCGAAGCTTCTGCCCGCAAAGCCTACGAGGGCGATGGCCAAACCACCGACGGAGAACGCCGCGAAAGTCCGGCACTCACCCGACAGTTTGCTGATTTCGACGCGTTGATGAATGACGAGACCTTCCCCGGCTGGTGCAACGCGTTGTACAAACCAATGCTTGAAGCCCCCTGGCGATCATTGACCAGCGAGGAGGCTCGTTGATGACGACAAAAACTCCTCTGGCGCTGGCATTCCCCCTGCGCGGCAGCCAACTGATCGAAGCCAGCGCCGGGACCGGCAAGACTTTCACCATTTCCGCGCTTTATCTGCGCCTTGTCCTGGGGCACGGGAGTGACGAGAGTGGTTACGGGCGTGAACTGTTACCGCCGCAAATCCTCGTTGTGACCTTCACCGATGCGGCCACCAAAGAGTTGCGTGAACGTATCCGTACGCGCTTGGCCGAGGCTGCGCGATTCTTCCGTGATGAGACAACTGCGCCGGATGGCTTGATTGCCGAACTGCGTGATCAGTACCCCCCTGAGCAGTGGTCGGGCTGTGCAAACCGTCTGGACATCGCCGCGCAATGGATGGATGAGGCTGCCGTCTCGACCATCCACAGTTGGTGTCAACGCATGCTGCGCGAACATGCGTTCGACAGCGGCAGCTTGTTTACCCAGACCCTGGAAACCGATCACAGCGATTTGCTGGGTGAAGTCCTGCGCGATTACTGGCGATTGTTTTGTTACCCGATGCAAGGCGATGCCCTGAACTGGGTGCGCAACAATTGGGTCGGTCCGGCGGCGCTACTGCCGCGCGTGCGCGGTTTGTTCGCCAGTGAGCGCGACAGTGTTGAAGGAAAAGAACCGGCCGAGCTGATCAACGAATGTTTGCAGGAACGACGAAGCGCGTTGCTCGAACTCAAAATGCCTTGGCGCCAATGGGCGGACGAGCTGCTGCTCATTTGTCATCAAGGCGTTGCGAGCAAGAGTGTCGACGGTCGAAAAATGCAGGCGCGCTACTTCGAGCCCTGGTTCGAAAAAATCAAAGCCTGGGCCGAAGATGAAGCACTTGAGCAACTGGACATTGGCACCGGCTTCACTCGTCTGACGCCGGATGGCATGGCCGAAGCCTGGAAGGGCGAAGTACCCCGTCATCCCGGACTGGACGCGATGCCCGGACTCAAGGCCAGCCTTGACGGACTGCCGACC
>NZ_JBFULH010000580.1:0-2551 GCF_056400445.1 Pseudomonas sp. P5_B2
TTTCGATCCTCCGGCTCTAAGGCTGACAATGCGACTGGCTTTCCCCACTTTATTATTTACTGCCGTGGCGCTGCTATTGGGCGCCGCCGGTGTGAATGCTGCACCGCAACATGCGTTGACCGTGTACGGCGAACCCGCGAAGTATCCCGCCGGTTTCAGTCATTTTGCCTACACTAACGCGCAAGCACCCAAGGGCGGCACAATGCGTCGCTCGGCGGTCGAAATAGGTCACTTCGACCATATGCTGCCGTACATCGACAAGGGCATTGGCGTCACTCAAATCGACGGCTTGCTCTACTCACCGCTGGCTCAGCGCTCGCTGGATGAGCCCTACACCGTGTACGGCCTCGTCGCACAAAAGATGGAGCGTCCGGACGACGGTCTGTTCCTGCGTTTCTATCTCAACCCAAAGGCGCGCTTCGCCGACGGCAAACCGATCACGGCCGAGGACGTGCGCTACACCTTCAACCTGTTGATGACCCAGGGCAGCCTGCGCTATCGCACCCAATTCGCTGACGTCAAAGGCGTTGAAGTTGAATCGCCACTGACCGTCCGGTTCGATTTCAAAAGCAACGAAAACCGCACCCTGCCCCTCGACATCGCGACGCTGCCGGTGTTTCCCGAACATTGGTGGAAGACCCGCGACTTCGCCAGCGGCGGCGGGTACGAGGCGCCGTTGGGCAGCGGCCCTTATAAAGTGGGCAAAGTCGATTCCGGTCGCAGCATCACGTTCGAGCGCGACGCCAATTGGTGGGGCAAGGACTTACCCGTCAGCCGCGGCCTCTACAACTTCGATCGCTTCAGCATCGAATACTTCGGTGATACCGACGTCGCGCGTCAGGTACTACGGGGCGGAGCCTATGACTACAACCGCGAATTCTCCGCCACCGGCTATTCCATCGGCTATGACAGCCCGGCCCTGAGCGACGGTCGCCTGCAAAAGGCTCACCTGGCAACAGACGCGCCGCAAACCGCCCAAGGGTTTGTCTTCAACCTGCAGAACACGATTTTCCAGGACCGCCGGGTGCGCCAGGCCCTGGCCATGCTTTGGGATTTCGAGTGGAGCAACCGGCAGATGATGCGCGACATGTACATCCGCCAGCAGAGCTACTTCTCCAATACCGACCTGGCGGCGCGGCAGCTGCCCGATGCGGCGGAGCTGGCCATTCTTGAACCGCTGCGCGGGCAGATCCCCGACGAGGTGTTCACCAAGGTCTTCGAAGCACCGAAAACCGATGGCAGCGGTGTGATTCGCGACAAGCAGCTGCAAGCGTTGGAACTACTCGAACAGGCCGGCTGGAAACCCGATGGCGATCAACTGGTGAATGCCGATGGCGAGCCGCTGAGCTTTACCTTCCTGGTCAGCCAGAACGGCATGGACCGATTGCTGCTGCCGTATAAACGCACCCTGAAACAGATCGGCATTGATCTGAACATTCGTCGAATCGATTCGTCGCAGTATGTGAATCGCCTGATGAGCCGCGATTACGACATGATCGTCACCGGCTACCCGGTCACCACCTCACCCGGGGGTGAACTGTTCAATTATTTCGGCTCGATCTCGGCCAACGACCCCGGCGCCAATAACTATATGGTGCTGAAGAACCCCGCGGTCGACACCCTGCTCACCGGGCTGGTCCACGCCACCACCCAGCCCGAGATGCTGCGTTATGCCCACGCGCTCGACCGGGTTCTGCAATGGAACTATTACTGGATTCCCAACTATTACCCGCCGGGCACATCGACCGTCTGGTGGAACCGGTTCGGCCGGCCTAACGAACAGGCCAGCAATGACGAAGCCATCGAGAGCTGGTGGGAAATAAGCACCACGCCGCTGACCAACCAGCAAATGACCGCCGAGAAAATCAGCCGTGGCAAACCCGGAGGGCCGCATTGATGTGGGCTTACATACTGCGGCGTCTGCTGCTGATCATTCCGACGCTGGTGATCATTCTGTTGGTCAACTTCGTCATCGTCCAGGCGGCGCCGGGCGGTCCGGTTGAACAGGCTATTGCACACTTGCAAGGCATCGGCGGCGCGGCAGTCGGTGGCGGGTCCGGCGAAACCATGCACGGCACCTCGCGCGCCAGCCGTGGCCTCGACCCACAACTGATCAAGGACATTGAAAAACAATACGGTTTCGACAAGCCCGCCCATGAACGCCTGTGGCTAATGCTCACCAGCTACGCACAACTGGACTTTGGCAAGAGCTTCTTCCGTGGCGCCACGGTCACCGACCTGATCCTGGAAAAAATGCCGGTGACCATTTCCCTCGGTCTTTGGGCGACATTGATCACCTATCTGGTGTCGATCCCCTTGGGTATTCGCAAAGCCGTGAAACACGGCAGCCATTTCGATATCTGGAGCAGCACCGCAATCATCATCGGCTACGCCATGCCGGCGTTCCTGTTCGCCATGTTCCTGATCGTGGTGTTCGCCGGTGGCACGTCGTTGAATTGGTTCCCGGTGCGCGGGCTGGTTTCGGATAACTTCGAATCGCTGTCGACCGTGGGCAAAGTCGCCGACTACTTCTGGCACCTGGTTCTTCCAG
>NZ_JBFULH010000581.1:0-2540 GCF_056400445.1 Pseudomonas sp. P5_B2
GTTACGAAGAGGCCGGCGCCCAAGGTTTGCTGGCCGGCGCCAACGCTGCACTGCGCGCACAGGGAAAAGAAGCCTGGTGTCCGCGTCGCGACGAGGCGTACATCGGCGTGTTGGTTGACGACCTGATTACGCTAGGTACTCAAGAGCCGTACCGGATGTTCACTTCCCGTGCCGAGTACCGCCTGATCCTGCGCGAAGACAACGCCGACCTGCGCTTGACCGAAAAAGGTCGCGAACTCGGTCTGGTCGATGACGCGCGTTGGACGGCGTTCTGCAAGAAACGCGAAAGCATCGAATTGGAAGAACAGCGTCTGAAAAGTACCTGGGTTCGCCCAGGCACAAAGCAGGGCGATGCGATTTCAGAAAAATTCGGTACGCCACTGACCCACGAATACAATTTGCTCAACCTCTTGAGCCGTCCGGAAATCGACTACGCTGGCTTGATCGCCGTGACTGGCGGTGGTGCAGATGATCCACAGGTCGCCGAACAGGTTGAAATCAAGACCAAGTACGCCGGTTACATCGACCGTCAACAGGATGAAATCGCACGCCTGCGGGCCAGCGAAGATACAAAACTGCCTGTGGATATCGATTACACCAACATTTCCGGTCTCTCCAAAGAGATCCAGAGCAAGCTCGGCGCGACCCGTCCAGAAACCTTGGGCCAGGCGTCACGTATCCCGGGCGTAACCCCRGCAGCCATTTCGTTGTTGATGATTCATTTGAAAAAACGCGGCGCGGGCCGTCAGTTGGAGCAAAGCGCTTGAGTTCGTTGGTCACCTCGCAACACGCCGAAGAGTTATCCACAGGTGCCCGCCAGCTCGGTGTCACACTGACAGAAACCCAGCATGCGCAGCTGCTGGGTTATCTGGCCCTGTTGATCAAATGGAACAAGGCCTACAACCTGACCGCCGTGCGCGATCCGGACGAAATGGTCTCTCGTCACTTGCTCGATAGTTTGAGCGTGATGTCGTTCATCGAAAACGGTCGCTGGCTGGACGTAGGCAGCGGCGGCGGCATGCCGGGCATTCCGTTGGCCATTCTGTTTCCAGAGTCCCAAGTGACCTGCCTCGACAGCAACGGCAAGAAAACCCGCTTTCTGACTCAGGTCAAACTCGAACTCAAACTGGATAACCTGCAAGTTATCCACAGTCGCGTCGAAGCCTTCCAGCCTGCTCAGCCATTCAACGGGATCATTTCCCGGGCGTTCAGCAGCATGGAGAATTTCAGCAACTGGACTCGCCACCTCGGCGATGCCAATACACGTTGGCTGGCAATGAAGGGCGTTCATCCGGCCGATGAGCTGGTAGCATTGCCGGCAGACTTCCACCTCGATAGCGAACACGCCCTGGCCGTACCTGGTTGCCAAGGCCAACGCCATCTGCTGATACTGCGCCGCACGGCATGATTGGGAACACAAGCAAGAATGGCTAAGGTATTCGCGATTGCGAACCAAAAGGGTGGTGTGGGTAAAACCACCACCTGCATCAACCTCGCAGCTTCTCTGGTCGCTACCAAGCGTCGGGTACTGCTGATCGATCTCGATCCACAGGGCAACGCCACCATGGGTAGCGGTGTGGATAAACACGGTCTGGAAAACTCGGTCTACGACTTGCTGATCGGTGAATGCGACTTGGCCCAGGCCATGCATTTCTCCGAGCACGGTGGTTACCAGTTGTTGCCGGCTAACCGTGACCTGACGGCGGCTGAAGTGGTTCTGCTGGAAATGCAGATGAAGGAAAGCCGCCTGCGTAGTGCATTGGCGCCGATCCGTGAAAACTACGATTACATTTTGATCGACTGCCCGCCGTCGTTGTCGATGCTCACGCTGAACGCACTGGTTGCTGCCGATGGGGTGATTATCCCAATGCAGTGCGAGTACTTCGCGCTCGAGGGTCTGAGCGACCTTGTGGATAACATCAAGCGTATCGCCGAACTGCTGAACCCGAATCTGAAAGTCGAAGGTTTGTTGCGGACCATGTACGACCCGCGCCTGAGCCTGATGAACGATGTGTCCGCACAGCTCAAGGAACACTTCGGCGAGCAGCTCTACGACACGGTGATTCCGCGCAACATCCGCCTGGCCGAAGCGCCTAGTTACGGGATGCCGGCATTGGCGTACGACAAGTCATCGCGGGGCGCCATTGCCTATCTGGCTTTGGCGGGCGAAATGGTTCGCCGTCAACGCAAAAACTCACGCATCGCTGCTGCTCAGGCAACTTAAGGAATCCCCATGGCCGTCAAGAAACGAGGTCTCGGACGTGGACTGGATGCACTGCTGAGTGGTCCGACTGTCAGCTCGCTGGAAGAACAAGCGGTTCAAGCCGATCAACGTGAGTTGCAGCACCTGCCCCTGGATTTGATCCAGCGTGGCAAGTACCAACCCCGTCGAGATATGGATCCTCAAGCGCTGGAAGAACTGGCGCAGTCGATCAGGGCCCAGGGCGTGATGCAGCCGATTGTGGTTCGCCCTATCGGCAGCGGTCGCTTCGAAATCATCGCCGGTGAACGCCGCTGGCGCGCAAGCCAGCAGGCTGGCC
>NZ_JBFULH010000582.1:0-2531 GCF_056400445.1 Pseudomonas sp. P5_B2
GCGTGACCCTGATCAAGCTGGCCCGCGATGAAACACTGGTCGGTCTGGAGCGGGTTCAGGAACCGTCGGAAGTCGAAGGTGAAGAGCTGGAAGGTGAAGAGGGTGCAGAGTTCGTTGGCGAAGTCGTGATCGACGACGTTGTTGACGATCAGCAACTCGATGCCGCCGCTGACGAAGAGCCACAAGAGTAAGCGAACAAACAGGGGGCGGATGAGAATTCGCCCCCTTGTTGTTTGTCCGCAATGAAATTTCGGCGCCCATGGAGATCGAGTGTGGGAGCGGGCTTGCTCGCGAAGACGGACTGACATTCAGCATCGATGTCGTCTGTTACACCGCCTTCGCGAGCAAGCCCGCTCCCACATTGGATCTGCGTCGACTGATAAGTTTGCATGACCTACCAAATCAGAGCGAGATTGGATGTGAGCAAGAGAGCCTATAACTTCTGTGCCGGTCCTGCGGCACTTCCCGAAGCTGTCCTGCAGCGCGCCCAGGGTGAACTCCTTGATTGGCACGGCAAGGGCCTGTCGGTCATGGAAATGAGCCATCGCAGCGATGAGTTCGTGTCCATCGCCACCAAGGCCGAGCAGGATCTGCGTGATCTGCTGAATATCCCTTCGAACTATAAAGTGCTGTTTCTGCAAGGCGGCGCCAGCCAGCAGTTTGCTCAGATTCCTCTGAACCTGTTGCCGGAAAACGGCACTGCCGACTATATCGATACCGGTATATGGTCGCAGAAAGCCATCGAAGAAGCTTCGCGCTACGGCAACGTGAATGTCGCCGGTACCGCCAAGCCTTACGACTATTTCGCTATACCCGGTCAGAACGAATGGACCCTGTCGAAAGACGCGGCCTACGTTCACTACGCGCCGAACGAAACCATCGGCGGCCTGGAATTCCAGTGGATCCCCGAAACCGGCGACGTTCCGCTGGTGGCCGACATGTCCTCGGACATTCTGTCTCGCCCGATCGATGTTTCGCGCTTTGGCATGATCTACGCCGGCGCCCAGAAAAACATCGGCCCTAGCGGCATCGTGGTCAACATCGTTCGCGAAGACCTGCTGGGCCACGCCCGTTCCCTGTGCCCGACCATGCTCAATTACAAGGTCGCGGCCGATAACGGCTCGATGTACAACACCCCGCCGACCCTGGCCTGGTACTTGTCCGGCCTGGTGTTCGAGTGGCTCAAAGAGCAGGGTGGTGTTGAAGCCATCGGCAAACTCAATGAAGTGAAACAGCGCACGCTGTATGACTTCATCGACGCCAGCGGTTTGTACAGCAACCCGATCAACAGATCGGACCGCTCGTGGATGAACGTGCCGTTCCGTCTGGCTGACGACCGTCTGGACAAGCCGTTTTTGGCCGGTGCCGACGCGCGTGGCCTGTTGAACCTCAAAGGGCACCGTTCCGTGGGCGGCATGCGCGCCTCCATCTATAACGCCGTCGACATCGTAGCGGTCAACGCGCTGATTTCGTACATGGCAGAGTTCGAGAAGGAACACGGCTAATGTCTGAGCAAGAACTCAAGGCACTGCGCGTTCGCATTGATGCCCTGGACACTAAAGTCCTGGAGCTGATCAGTGAGCGCGCACGCTGCGCCCAGGAAGTTGCGCGAGTAAAGATGGCCTCGCTGGCCGAAGGCGAAGTGCCGGTGTTCTATCGTCCTGAGCGCGAAGCTCAGGTGCTCAAGCGTGTAATGGAGCGTAATAAAGGGCCGCTGGGTAACGAAGAGATGGCGCGGCTGTTCCGCGAAATCATGTCTTCGTGCCTGGCGCTCGAGCAGCCGCTGAAAGTGGCTTACCTCGGCCCTGAAGGCACCTTCACCCAAGCGGCGGCCATGAAGCACTTCGGCCACGCAGTGATCAGCAAGCCCATGGCGGCGATCGACGAAGTGTTCCGCGAAGTGGCTGCCGGTGCGGTGAACTTTGGCGTGGTTCCGGTGGAAAACTCCACTGAAGGCGCGGTCAACCACACCCTCGACAGTTTCCTCGAGCACGACATGGTCATCTGTGGCGAAGTCGAGTTGCGGATTCACCACCACCTGTTGGTCGGTGAAAACACCAAGACTGACAGCATCAGCCGCATCTATTCCCATGCCCAGTCGCTGGCCCAGTGCCGCAAGTGGCTGGACGCCCATTACCCGAATGTCGAGCGCGTGGCGGTGTCCAGCAACGCCGAAGCGGCCAAGCGGGTTAAAGGTGAGTGGAACTCGGCGGCGATTGCCGGCGACATGGCTGCCGGCCTGTACGGCTTGACCCGACTGGCCGAGAAAATCGAGGATCGTCCGGATAACTCCACGCGATTCCTGATGATCGGTAGCCAGGAAGTGCCGCCGACGGGCGACGACAAGACCTCGATCATCGTCTCCATGAGCAACAAGCCCGGTGCGCTTCATGAATTGCTGGTGCCGTTCCACGACAACGGTATCGACCTGACGCGCATCGAAACGCGTCCGTCGCGCAGCGGTAAATGGACCTACGTGTTCTTCATCGACTTCGTCGGCCACCATCGCGATCCATTGATCAAAGGTGTGC
>NZ_JBFULH010000583.1:0-2520 GCF_056400445.1 Pseudomonas sp. P5_B2
GTATCAGCCGGACGCTGAAAAACGCTGAAAACTTCTGAACATCGCGTTTTTGATGTTATGAAGTGCGTGTTGCCGTGTATTTATCAGGCCCTTGCGCCTGTTCCACTTGCCTTCAGAGCCTCGCTCAGACATTCCTGCGCCCACTCGAAATCGTAACGTTTCACTGCACTCTCCAATTGCTGGAAACTGTTTACGAACGCCCCGCGCAGGACGCCCGCCTGTGTCGCGAAATAGGGCACTGCCTGCGCATCAAAGTCATCCAGCAGTTTATCGAGATGTCGGCAAATCGCCTGTAACTCGACAACGTCGACTGCTATGGGGTCTACCTCGACCGCACAGGGTAACTTCTCGTGTAATTGCCCCAGCAGTGCCTCCAAAGGCTCAGCCAAGACATCCAGACAGATCTGCAGCTCAGCGTGTGGCCTGTTTGTGCGCAAAGCCAGCTCCAATGCATCTGCCGCGTGCGCGACAGTGTCGGCACCAATGGTCGCTGACATACCCTTGCAGCTATGGGCCAACAGTTCGGCCTTCGCCAGCTTTCCCATCGCCAGCGCTGAGCGCAACTGCGAGAGCAACGGTCTCTGGCCGGCCAGATAGCTATGCAACAAATCCAGATAAAGGCTGCGCTTGCCCAGCACCCTGCGTAGCCCGGCCGCCACGTCAATGTCCACGCCACCGAGATCCAAGTCCCCATCGGGTGTGATATCGGCCGTACGAGTGACTACACCTTCAGGCGTTGCGCCGGTAGGCTCGATCCAACGCAGCAGCGTGCAGAACAGTGCGTCCGGGTCGATCGGTTTGACGATAAAATCCACCATACCGACCTCCCTGCAGCGTTCGCGATCAGTCAGCATGGCGTTGGCGGTCATGGCGACRATGGGCAGATCACGCTTGCCTGGCAAGGCACGAATGGCACGCGTCGCGCTCAGACCATCGAGTACGGGCATGTGCATGTCCATCAATACCAAGTTGTAATCGCCCTTTTGCACCTGGTAGATGGCAACTTTCCCGTTTTCAGCAATATCGACCAGCAATCCGGCGTCACGCAGCAGTTCGCTCGCCAACTGCTGATTCAGTGGATTGTCTTCGACCAAGAGTACTCGCGCACCGAAAATCGCCGCCATGCCCCCACCCAAGGTCGCATCCTTAGCGTCACCCACCCCCAGCATCCAGTCGCTGTTCGGGTTTGGGCATTGCAGTGTTGTGTGCGCAGCTGACATGATGCCGACCCGAGCGGTRAACCAGAAGGTCGAGCCCTGGCCAACGACGCTTTCCACKCCRACCGTRCCRCCCATCARWTTGGCCAGTTTYTTGGCAATCGCCAGMCCCAGGCCRGTGCCGCCGTATTGGCGGGTCGTCGAGGTGTCCGCTTGCTGGAAGCTTTGGAACAGGCGGCCCATTTGTTCTTCGGATAGGCCAATACCAGTGTCCTTGACCGCAAAATACAGTAGCGCATCAGACTCGCTGCGCTCATGCAGACAAACCTCGATGTTGATCTGGCCCCGCTCGGTAAACTTGATCGCGTTGCTGACGAAATTGATCAGCACTTGCCCYAGGCGCAGCGGGTCGCCCATYAGCGTGGTCGGGACRTCRCTGGCCACATCRAGGRTCAATGCCAGGTTGCGCTGCGCSGCCCGCGTACCGACCAGGTTCACCACGTTGTCGAGCAACKCCTCAARGGTGAACYCGGTSTGTTCGACRYTCAGCATGCCKGMTTCRATYTTGGAAAARTCGAGTACRTCGTTGAYGATGCCCAGCAAATGYTTRCCRGACTGCTGGATYTTSTCGATGTAGTCGCGCTGGCGCGGATTCAAGTCGGTTTTCAGCGCCAGGTAGCTCATCCCGATGATCACATTCATCGGCGTACGAATCTCATGGCTSATGTTGGCCACGAAGTCGCTTTTGTGTTGGTCGGCGATCTGAAGTTGGCGATTYKTTTCCTGGAGTTCAATGAACAAACAGCGCGACTGCTCACTGGCCTTGGTGGTTGTGTCGATCAGCGTCCTTAATTTGTCTGCCATCACCCGCACTCGGCCCAAGGCGCTGTCGTGAGGCGCATCAGCAATCGATACCTCCAGATTGCCCGTAGCAAGTTCGTTCAATACCCGATTGAGCTCGGCAGGAGCGCCTCCCAACAGTTCCAAGACCTGCCTGCGCCCACAGTAAATCAGCAAGCCAAACTCACCAATCAGCATCAGCAAAATCGCCACGAACAAGTTTTGCGCCACATTCAGCTTGTGGTTCGCAAGGGTCACTTCTTGCGTGGTGCGAGCATCCACTAACCCAAAGAAGTCGTCCACCGGCGCCATGACCCGTGCCTTGTAGAGATGGTATTGCGGGCTGTACAACAGTGTGCGGGCCAAGACGAGATCAGGCTCGGCATTCACCGTGTAATTGCCTTGGTCATCAGCAAACCGGCCCTTGACTGCGTTCATCGCCTCGACTTCGAGCTCGGTCAAATCGTCGGAATTGGCCTTCGCCTCTTTTAGCGTGTCAAACTCCTTATCCGAAAACCCTGCC
>NZ_JBFULH010000584.1:0-2519 GCF_056400445.1 Pseudomonas sp. P5_B2
TTAACACACTGGTTTCGTGACAGTTTTGTTGGCGGTGCATGTGACAGCTACGCGCGGGATGCAGGCCAACCCGGCAATGATCCGGGTTCGCCGCGACGGCCTTTCAACGAACCTTACCGCTTTGGCTCATCCGCACCGCTGTACATCTCGGAATCTTTATATAAATCATTCACATGGCGCACCAGCACCATGATCACCGCCGCCACCGGCAACGCCAGCAGCACGCCCGTAAAGCCGAACAGCTCGCCGCCCGCCAGAACGGCAAAAATCACCGCCACCGGGTGCAGGCCGATCCGGTCTCCTACCAACATGGGTGTCAACACCATGCCTTCCAGCGCCTGACCAGCCATGAACACCGCGACGATGCCCAGCATTGGATAGAGGTCGCCACTGAACTGGAACAGTCCGGCAATCAGTGCCGCGCCTATCCCGATGACAAAGCCCATGTACGGCACGATCGCGGCCAGACCGGCGATCACACCGATCAACAGCCCCAACTCCAACCCCACCAGCATCAGGCCCGCAGAGTAGATCACCCCCAACGCCACCATCACCAACAATTGCCCGCGCACGAACGCCCCCAGCACTTCGTGGCATTCGTCAGCCAGCATGACAGCGCGCTCTTCGCGATCACGCGGTAACAGGCTTCGGATTTTCCCCATCATCAGGTCCCAGTCCCGCAGCAAGTAAAAACTTACCACCGGGATCAATACCAGATTGGCCAGCCAGCCAATCAACGCGAGACCGGACGCCGTTGCCTGACTCAATACCACGCCGACGATGTCACTGGTCTGTGTCACGTGTTCGCTGATCGCAGCCTTGAGCCGATCAAATTTCCAGAAACCTTCTGACAACCCGAACTTCGATTGCGCCCACGGCAGTGCGGTGTGCTGCAGCCAGTCGAGCATTTGCGGCGCCAACTCATACAAACGAAACAATTGCTTGGCCAGCAGCGGCACCAACACCAGCATCAGCGTAGTGAAAATCAGGGTGAACAGCGCGAACACTGCCACCACCCCCCACGTTCTTGAAAGCCCGAACTTCTCCAGTCGATCCACCAGCGGATCGAACATATAGGCCAGAAGCAGCGCCACCAAAAAGGGCGTAAGGATCGGATGCAACAGCCAGACAAACGCGCAGAGCAGAACCACTCCACCCAACCAGAACCAACGGCGCGTATCGGCCATGTACCACTCCATGTGCATCTATATAAAGAAAGAAAACCTACCAGCGGAAGCGCAATTGCGGGGTCGGTGCCGGGGTTGGCGCTACAGCAGGCGTCGAACCCGGCACCACGGGCTGAACCGGTGCCACGGGCGCGGCAACTTCACCGGCCGGCACTTCCTGCAATTTCGCCAGCGATAACTGCGAGCGCAGTTGCTCGGCGCTGCCATTAACCCGATAAAGGATGCGATCAGCGCTGACACTTTGCAGGCGCGCGCCAAACGGGTCGAGTAGTCGCCCCAGCGTTGCGTAGCGCTCCAGGTTCATTCCCTGCACTTCCAGTAGTTGTTCGCCCGAAGCACCTGGCTTGACGACAAACCGTGGTGCCAGTCGTTGGCTGACCGCCAGCATCACCGCATCGGCCACCGCGGCCTGATCCGCGCCTTGCACACTGCCCGCCTCCTTCTTGTCGCCCATCCACAAATTCCATTTGGCCTGCCACTGCCCCCCCTCTTCTTCCCGGGCATGCACCGCGAGCAACGCATCAGCGTTGTAACGTTCCGATGCATTGTGCAGAGGCGTCGCGTCCGTGCCTTCCAGCGTCGGCGCTGTCGCCACCAACTGCTCACTCAGATCCGCCAGCGGCAAGCGCAATGGCAAGCCGCGGTGTTGCGCAGCTCGACGCAAAGGCGCGGCGCTGGCCTGGCCATCGCCCACCAGGCTGGAACCTTCGGTGGAGTCGTTCAACCACCAGCCGAGGATCGTCGGCCGATTCGCCCCCCACAACGACAGCCCCGCACGACGCAGCGCCTGCTCGGTGGAAGCCGGGTCGAAATCGACCTTCAGCACTTCCGGCGGCCCCGCCTCGAAGCCGTATTGACTGATGATTTGTTGCGGGTCCTTACGCAGGGCTGCCAATCCCGGACTTTGGGCTGCCTTGGGATCGCCGGTCAGACGTAATACCAGCGTATCCAGTGCACGCTGGGTCGCTTGATCACGCTCCTCGGGCGCCTGACTGGTGACAGGCTCGCGCACCTGATAAAGACCTTTCACGTTTTCGGCATGACTGGCGAGGCTGAATAGGGAAAAACAGCTCAAACACAAAAGTTTGGAAAGAAAACGCATGGAAGATTCCTGACGGCAAGAGCGGCTGGAACTGACCGCATGAAGGCATTGAGCAAGGCTGTGACCATTACCTCGCGCAAAACATTCACCCGACCCCGATAAGTTTTTGACTCTGTCATAACGATAGACGGTTAATGGCGATACTTTATACAGCCATGCGCGATGTCACTCACGCGGGCAATAACGGTTTTTTTTTGCCTATATGCCCCTGCTGTCGGCCTGAGGATGGC
>NZ_JBFULH010000585.1:0-2516 GCF_056400445.1 Pseudomonas sp. P5_B2
GGCTTCGTCTGTGCGGCAGTGACGTCCCTGCTTTACTTCGGCCTTAATATCGAGGTCGAATTCGATCTTCAAATTCGCGACACGCTCCTGCTCTATTTCTTTGCCGGCATTGGCTTGAAATCGGACATGCGCCAACTGCTCAAGGGTGGACGCCCGCTGCTGATCCTGCTGGTGCTCGCCGGGGTGTTTATCGTCCTGCAAAACCTGCTGGGCATGGGTGTGGCCGAGGCATTCGGACTCGATCCCAAGGCAGGGTTGATGGTGGGCTCCATTTCCCTCACGGGTGGAGCTGGCACCACCTTGGCCTGGGCACCGCTTTTCATCGAAAAGCTGGGCATCACTAACGCGCATGAACTGGGCATGGCCAGCAACACCGTCGGCCTGATTGCCGCTTGCGTGATCGGTGGCCCTATCGCCAACCAACTGATACGCCGTTATCGACTCAAGACTTCCGGGGATGCGGCGCTGGAAGTCGGCATTCTCGAGGATCAACCAAGCAAACCACTGGACTACTACGACGTGCTCTGGGCGTGGATGTGGCTCAACCTGACGCTGATGCTCGGCTATGGACTCAACCTGCTGTTGGTCGATRCCGGCATCACCCTGCCAAAATTCGTCAGTTGCCTGTTTGCGGGCATCGTCATCCACCACATTGTTCTTGCCGTGGTGGGTGATCAGCGGCTGAAATCCTGGAGCGGTGCCAGCCAGGGGCTGTCGCTGATCTCCGATATCTGTCTGGGCATGTTTTTGACCATGGCCCTGATGGGCCTTCAACTATGGCAGCTCAGCGGCGTGTTGCTGTTCATTGTGTGCGCCTTGAGCCTGCAAATTTTGCTGACGGTGCTCTATACGTATTTTGTGGTCTTCCGCTTTATGGGGCGCGATTACGAAGCCAGTGTGATTGCTTCCGGATTTGGCGGGATTGCCCTCGGCTCCACAGCGACGGCCATCGTCAACATGACGACCGTGACCCAAAAGTACGGTGCGGCCCACCAGGCCTTCCTGATCGTGCCGCTGGTCTGCGGCTTTTTTATTGACTTGGTCAATGCCGTAATCATCGGCATGTTCAGCGGAATCTAGCGGCCGCACCCGTGTTAATCACATTTTTCAGCGTTTTTCAGCGTACAGCAGGGCACTGATCAGGTCATTTCAGAGCAAATGTGTTGAGGCAATGCGTTACTGGGAGACGGGTTGGAAGAGTCAGACCCGTCCCCCAAGCGTGTTCAGCAGATTCAGTGAAACACGGCAGACCGGGTTTCATTGGCTCATGAATGGTTGGAAATGATGTTCGATCACAATCTTTTGACTACCGCTGAGCGCGAGGCAATCAATGCCGCGATGCAAGAACCAGGGCTATTGGCTCAAAAAGTCTTGATCGTTGAAGATGATCAGTGCACACGCGAGATGCTGGCCGACATTCTTCAAGTCAATGGCATCTTGTGCCTTGAGGCGAGAAGTGCAGCCCAAGCCATGCATTGTTTGAGCATCGACAGTTCAATCGGACTGGTCATTACCGATTTGCGTATGCAGCCGCTCAATGGCCTGGAATTGATTTCAAATATCCGCGTGTCAGAGTGGGCCGACCTGCCCGTTGTGATCACTTCTGGAGATGCAGGTGTTCGAGATGCCATCGAAGCCATGCGTTTGAGTGTCGTCGACTTTCTGCTAAAGCCGATCGATCCGGATGAACTGATCACCCTGGTTCAATTTCAGCTCGGTCTTGGCCCAAAGCAATGTCCTTAGTCATCTGCAGCGATCATTCACTCAATCACTCTTGCATACACCGAGCGGTCAACGTTCCCGCCGGATAGAATCACCCCTACCCGTCTTCCCCTCATTGCTTCACGTTCCTGAATCAGCGCCGCCAAGGCCGCCGCACCGGCCCCTTCAGCGAGGTTGTGGGTGTCGGTGTAATACACACGCATGGCCTCGGCAATCTCGTCCTCGCTGACGGATACGATTCGTGCAGCAGCCGCCCCGTAGATGGCAAAGGCTTCGGGAACCGGTTTGCGCACGGCCAAGCCGTCAGCGAAGGTATTCGCCGTCGCGGTTTCAAGGATTTCTCCCGCTTCGAACGACAACCTGGCGGCCGCTGCCTCACTGGACACCACACCCACTACCCGGGTTTTCAGGCCCAGCGCATCGCGGGCAGCGATCACCGCACAAATCCCTGAGCCACAGCCAATGGGCACGTAGACGGTATCCAGATCCGGCGCAGCGTTGAACAACTCAAGCGCATACGTGGCCACGCCTTTGACCAACTCGACGTGGAACGGCGGAACCAGATAAAGACCATGCACTTGCGCCAGACGCATAGCCTCTTCGCGGGCCTCATCAAAATCGTGGCCATACTCCACCACTTCACCGCCAAAGCCGCGCATGGCGTTGTTCTTTTCTACCGAATTACCTTGTGGCACTACAATCAATGCCTTCAAACCCGCCGCGCCGGCTGCCAGCGCCAGGCTCTGGCCATGGTTGCCGCGGGTAGCGGTGACAATGCCCTTGACCTCTGGGTG
>NZ_JBFULH010000586.1:0-2510 GCF_056400445.1 Pseudomonas sp. P5_B2
GTGGAACAGATAACACGATTGAACCGCCGACATCGCCAAGTGACCATGCGCCCCATTCCTTTGCGCGACCCCATCCGTTTGATGCATATAACCAAGCATTTCCACCTGGAGCGAAGCTGAGTGGTTCGCCCGGAAAATATTGCTTTAAGCACGAAGGATCGACAACCACGTAGGTTGCGGTTTCCGAAAATCGTGTATCGCATATTTTGTCGATGTACGGAGTGTGCCGAATCATCACATACTTCGCCCCTTCCGCAATCTCCGCTCCGTTTTGCCATGATACTGCACGGGCATCAAAAGAATGCTGAAACGCTGTCAGCGAAACTATCAAATTTCCCACCAGCGGTAGCGTACTGTCATTGGATACCGTGTTACCAGGGGTGAAATCAGCCAATTGATATTCAGCAGCATGGTTCGCATATGCCAATGCATTAACGATCGGCGCGACCGGTGTATCGTACCCCTTAAGCACAAAGATCGAAGCGAATCCCGCTAGAATAGGTGTGACTACACCCGGCGTCAGAGTTATCTTGCTGATCGGAAAGTACGATGCAATGACACGAACGGTGTTCATCATGCCGAGTGTCAAGACGATGAACATGTGCTTCTTGATAGCGTACTCCGAGCCATCACCATGCAGCTTTAGTAGGGCAAATTGGAGGACGGTCAGTCCGACTGCTGCCACTACGGCGGAACCTAGAATCGCATCGACATATTCAGCCTTACCGCACCAGTATCGCCGCAAGTTCCAAGCACCTATTGCCGCGCATATGAGAGCAACCAGCAAAATCGAACTGTACCCAAAACTCAAATAGCCATCATTGGCTGAAATCTCTCGCATGAGTTTGAATGCCGGATTAGCCAAAACAATCACGGCAGACCCAATGACTAGCGCTGCGAGATTGGCAGTATTCCTAACGCGCGGAAACGCTTCTTCGCTCCAGCGACTCCACAACTGGAATGCCATCAAGGCGCAGCCTGCGGCGAGAATATGAACCGCGACTAACGGTTGAATCCACATCGTGATTAGGCCGGCAAGTAAGAATGAGATAGTTTGTTTCCAATATTCTCGATTCTTTGAGACCCAGAGGAGAATGCCGAAATACATCACATCAGCGACGAGTTGAGGGTAGAAGAAGTTGGTGACCACTTCCCAGCCTATTTGAGAGCGGGTGAATCTCAGCAGCAGGAAAGCGAGCGCTAACAGCAATATGCGCGTCGGCGAACTGGCCCCGACAAGAGAAATGATGAGCACGTAGCAGAGATAGACTGAGGCAATAGTGACAATCGTGATTCCCACAAGTCCAGAGCCACCGATCCATCCGATAATCGTCGCCATCCAATGAGCTGCCGGCGGATAGAACGCCATCGTTGAGATGTGCTGAAAAGCGTCGGTTCGAACTCCGGCATGCTTCGCCAATTCATCGACCAGAAGAAGGTGTTGGACGAGATCAAGGCTGCCGTTCTGGATGTATCGGGCGAACCAAAAAGTGAGAAAAGAAAGAATGCATGCGCCAAGCAGAAAATGGCTCGTCTTGAGCTTTGATTGATCCGTCATTGTATGAACCTTATGGGGGCAGTGGGAATGAGCCGATTGTGTGCCTCGCAGCACAGATGGCGGCAACAACTACGGCGATCCCGATCGTCGATATCTGTTGATGTTTTCTTTCTTATTCATAGACGTTCTCTCCTTGTCGACGCGCAGTTTAGTGCTAACTAGGTGGTGTGCTGTCCCTTCGCCCCCACGAGTACTGCTAGCAATAATTTCAGCGGCCGTTCCGAATGTAATTTGGCTTTTTAAGTGGTTTACTATTTGATGTCACGATTGCCAGTCATCCACGAAATCAATCAAAATTTACGCGTTCAGATTCAACCACCAACGGCATGTTGCGCATCTGGGTATGCACCGAACCCAGGTATTCCCCTAACATGCCCAAAAACAATATCTGTACCGAACTGAAGAAGAACAGGGAAATCAGCATGGGGGCGATGCCTATCTGGAACGAGTTCCAGAACAGCAGTTTGGCTACAAGAAACCCGAACGCGGTCAATAGACTGAGTCCCGCCAGCAGTCCGCCCCCCATGACCATGAGGCGCAATGGCACCTTCGAGTGGTTAGTGATGCCAAGCATGGCGATGTCGTACAGCGTGTAGAAGTTGTTCTTGGTGATTCCTCGTTGGCGTCGCGGTTGCTTGAACGGCACCGTGGCGATGGGGAAGCCAATTTCGCAGAGCAGGCCCCTGAAGTACGGGTAGGGGTCATCGATCTTCTTCAGGATGTCCAGCACCACTCGATCGAACAGGCCTGCACCAGTGGCGTTCTGGACCAGTGGAACCTCCGAGATTCGGGTGATGAAGCGATAGTAGCTGCGGCGCAACAGGAACATCATGCGAGATTCTTCGCTTTCCGGCTTCACGGCCAATACCGTCTTGAAGCCCTGCTCCCACTTCTGCACGAACTCTTCGATCATTTCCGGCGGGTCTTGCAGGTCAGAAGCAATGAGTACGCA
>NZ_JBFULH010000587.1:0-2492 GCF_056400445.1 Pseudomonas sp. P5_B2
GTGCTGCCCCGAACACGGAAAGTCAGCCCTTGTTCTTGAGCCTGCGCCTTGAACTCGGCACCGAGGGTGTCGAACAGTTCGTTGAGCGCGAAGGGCTTGGGATCGGAGTTGATCTTGCCGTTTTCCAGGCGGGAAATGTCTAGCAGGTCGCTGATCAAGTCCTCTGCCGAACGCAACGAGCTGTCCAGGTGATGGACCAGTTTCTGCGCCTCGCCGGATAAGCCATCGTCCTGGTGAGACAACGCCGCGGAGAACAGGCGCGCGGCGTTCAGCGGTTGCATCAAGTCATGGCTGACGGCCGCCAGAAAGCGAGTTTTCGACTGGTTGGCGGACTCGGCGGTGCCCTTGGCTTCGGTCAGCGCAACGTTGAGCTGCGACAATTCGTGGGTGCGCTCGGCCACCCGCTGCTCCAGGYCCTCGTTGGCTTCGGTCAGCGCTTGTTCGGCTTCGCGGAACGCGGTGATGTCAGTGAAACTCATGACGAAACCACCGCCGGGCATCGGATTGCCGATCAGCTCGATTACCCGCCCGTTGGGGAACAGTCGTTCGGAGGTATGGGCACGGCCCTGGCGCATCCAGTGCAGGCGGCGGGCCACATGCACTTCGGCTTCACCGGGGCCGCACAATCCGCGCTCGGCGTTGTAGCGAATGATGTCGGCTATTGGCCGTCCGACACTGATCAATCCGTCCGGGTAGTTGAACAGCTCCAGATAACGCCGGTTCCAGGCCACCAGTTTCAGCGACTGGTCGACCACGCTGATACCCTGGGTGATGTTTTCGATAGCGCCTTGCAGCAAGGCTCGGTTGAACTGCAACACTTCCGACGCCTCGTCGGCGATCTTGACGACATCCTCCAGCTGCATTTCCCGACCTTCGATGGCGGCTTTCACCACCGCGCGTGTCGAAGAAGCACCGAGTACACCCGCCAGCAACCGTTCGGTGTGGGCGATCCATTCGCTATCGGCATTTTGATTCGGGTTGAAGCCTTTGCCCTGGCGGTAGGCGAAGCGAATGAAGCTCTGACGCGCCCGTTCTTCGCCGACGAATCGTGCGGCCAGTTGCAGCAAGTCGTCGATATGCACCGCCAGCATCGAACGGGCACTGGGGCGTGCGCTGATTTCCTGCCCGATGAACCGACCCGCCTGCCAGTGCTCCGACACCCGCGTACGCGACAACACCGAGACCCAGGCAAACAGCGTGAAGTTGCCGGCCAGCGACAGCACCACACCTTGGGTTAGCGGGGTGATCGGCAGGTTCAACGGATTGCTGTGCAGCCACGCCAGCCCTGGGAAAGTGTCCAGCGACAAGCCAAGGCCTCGGGCAGCAATCGGTAAGACCAGCGTGTAAAACCACAGGAATGTCCCAGTGGCGAGGCCGGCAAATACGCCGCGACGGTTGGCCTGTTTCCAGTACAGCGCGCCGAGCATGGCCGGGGCCAATTGCGTGACGGCGGCGAAGGCGATCTGGCCGATGGTGGCCAGGCTGGCGGTCGAGCCCAGCAGGCGATAACTGACATAGGCCAACAGCAAAATCACCACGATACTCACTCGGCGCACCGAGAGCATCCACTGACGAAACACTTCGAACGGCCGCTCGGCGTTGTTGCGTCGCAGCAACCAGGGCAACAGCATGTCGTTGGAGACCATGGTCGATAACGCCACGCTGGCGACAATCACCATGCCGGTCGCCGCCGAGGCGCCGCCGATGAACGCCAGCAAGGCGAGGGCAGGGTGAGCCTGGGCCAGCGGCAAACTGATGACAAACGAGTCCGGCAATACCGAACTGGGCAGCATCATCTGACCGGCGAGGGCGATGGGTACGACAAACAACGCCGCCAACGCCAGATAGGCCGGGAACACCCATTTGGCCAAGCGCAAATCCTGAGGATCAATGTTTTCCACCACCGTCACGTGGAACTGTCGGGGCAGACAGATGATTGCCATCATCGCTACGCCCGTCTGTACCACCATCGAGGGCCAGTTGATGGTTTCCTTCCAGTAGGCTTCGAGACGCGGGGCGAGCATGGCCTGGTTGAACAAGTCATCGAATCCGTCGTACAGGCCGAACGTGACGAATGCGCCGACGGCGAGAAACGCGAACAGCTTGACCAGTGACTCAAACGCAATCGCCAGCACCATGCCACGGTGGTGTTCGGTGGCATCGAGGTTGCGGGTACCGAAGACAATGGTGAACAGCGCCAGCACCAACGACACGATCAACRCCGTGTCCTGGGCGCGGACCCCCATGGCGTCGGCGCCGGCTCCAATCAGCAGGTTCACCCCGAGCACGATGCCCTTGAGCTGCAAGGCGATGTAGGGCAACACGCCGACCAGGCAGATCAGCGCTACCACCACCGCCAGCGACTGGGATTTGCCGTAACGGGCGGCGATAAAGTCAGCGATGGAGGTGATGTTTTCCTGCTTGCTGATCATCACCATTTTTTGCAGGACCCACGGCGCGCCTACCAGCAGCAGGATTGGCCCGAGGTAGAT
>NZ_JBFULH010000588.1:0-2490 GCF_056400445.1 Pseudomonas sp. P5_B2
GGCTGACACAGCACCTCGCGAAACTACCGACCTTCGCTGCCGAAGACGTTCAAGCAACCCTGCTTGAACTCACCGCATTGACCATCGTCGAGTCACTGCAAGACGCCCAGTCGAACACTCAAGAATTGCTGATCTGCGGCGGCGGTGCGCACAACACCACGCTAATGCAGCGCTTGGCCAACTTACTGCCGAATGTAAAAGTCGGCAGCACCGCCACGCATGGTGTAGATCCCGACTGGGTTGAAGCCATGGCATTCGCCTGGCTGGCCCATTGCTGTCTCGAAGGCATCGCCGCCAATCGCCCCAGCGTCACCGGCGCCCGCGGCCTGCGCGTACTTGGCGCGATCTATCCCGCGTAAGCGACAGACAGCAAAACGCCGCACAACCCAAAAGATTCTGCGGCGTTTTGCATTGCGCTGAAGTGCGATCAGATCGAGAACGAAGAGCCGCAGCCACAGGTGGTGCTGGCGTTCGGATTCTTGATCACGAAGCGCGAACCTTCCAGACCTTCCTGATAATCCACCTCGGCACCTGCCAGGTACTGGAAGCTCATCGGGTCCACGACCAGGCTCACGCCTTCGCGCTCGACGATGGTGTCGTCATCGGCCACTTCTTCATCGAAGGTGAAGCCGTACTGAAAACCTGAACAACCGCYGCCCGTAACGAATACGCGCAGCTTCAAGCGATCATTCCCCTCTTCATCGACCAGGCTCTTCACCTTGTGCGCGGCACCGTGGGTGAATTGCAAAGCCGTGGGGGTGAAGGATTCGACGCTCATGCTGACTATCTCCCGGCGTTACGCCGCCATAATGCGTGATGACGCGCATTATCCGCTTGTCCTAGAAAATCGGTCAACTATTTGAGGAGCAGCGGCAAGCTTCAAGTTGTGAGCTTCAAGCTTGCGGCTTACAACTTGAAGCTTGTAGCTGCTCTTTAAGGCAACATACCCGCGTGGGACAAGCCCAAACGCTCATCCAGACCAAACAGGATGTTCATGTTCTGCACCGCCTGACCCGACGCACCTTTGACCAGGTTGTCGATCACCGACAGYACCACCACCAGATCTCCATCTTGCGGACGATGCACGGCAATACGGCACACGTTGGCACCGCGTACGCTGCGGGTTTCCGGATGGCTGCCAGCAGGCATTACATCGACGAACGGTTCGTTGGCATAACGCTTTTCAAACAGTACCTGCAGATCGACCGAGCGATCCACGACGGTCGCGTAAAGCGTCGAGTGAATGCCACGAATCATTGGCGTCAGGTGCGGAACGAAGGTCAAACCGACATCCTTGCCCGCTGCGCGACGCAGTCCCTGGCGGATTTCCGGCAAGTGACGATGGCCTTTGACCGAGTAGGCTTTCATGCTTTCCGACGTTTCGGAGTACAGCGATCCCACGGAGGCACCGCGCCCAGCACCGCTGACGCCGGATTTGCAGTCAGCGATCAAACGAGTGGTGTCGGCCAGACCGGCTTCGAGCAAAGGCAGGAAACCCAATTGCGTTGCAGTCGGGTAGCAACCCGGAACGGCGATCAGGCGAGCATCCTTGATTTGCTCGCGATTGACTTCCGGCAAGCCGTAGACCGCTTCTTCCAGCAGCTCCGGAGCACCGTGCGGCTGGCCATACCACTTGGCCCACTCTGCGGCATCTTGCAGACGGAAATCAGCCGACAGGTCGATGACCTTGGTCCCGGCCGCCAGCAGTTCGCCGGCCAGCGCATGAGCAACACCGTGAGGGGTGGCGAAAAACACCACATCACAGGCGCCCAGCGTCTTGATGTCCGGAACACTGAACGCCAGGCCGTCGTAATGGCCTCGCAGGTTCGGGTACATGTCGGCCACGGCCAGGCCAGCCTCGGATCGGGAAGTGATCACTACCACCTCAGCTTGCGGATGCTGTGCCAACAAACGCAGCAGTTCGACACCGGTGTAACCCGTGCCGCCGACGATACCGACCTTGACCATAAACCTGCCCTCAACGAACCCACTGGAAAGCCGTCGATAATAGGGTGCGTATCGCTCTGCGACAACCGGCAAGGTGACGTGCGGACGCTCAAGCCTCTACTATCCGGGCTACCGTGAACCTGGGAATAACTAAAAATGCTTTATCTGTGGCTCAAAGCGCTTCACATCGTCAGCATGGTCTGCTGGTTTGCCGGCCTGTTCTACCTGCCGCGCCTGTTCGTTTATCACGCGCAAAGTGAAGACACCGTCAGCAAGGAACGCTTCAGTATCATGGAGCGCAAGCTGTACCGCGGCATCATGGGCCCGGCGATGATCGCCACCCTGGTTTTCGGCATCGCGCTGATATACCTCAATCCGAGTATCTTCAGTCAGGGTGGATGGTTTCACGCGAAACTGACGCTGGTTGTGATCCTGATTGGCTACCACCACATGTGCGGCGCACAGGTGAAGCGTTTTGCCCGTGGCGAAAACACCCGCAGCCATGTCTTTTATCGCTGGTTCAATGAAGTCCCGGTTCTGATA
>NZ_JBFULH010000589.1:0-2478 GCF_056400445.1 Pseudomonas sp. P5_B2
GCATTGCCACATGCGGCGCCCCAAAGAACTGGAAATTCATGGCTGCAGCACGAGCGCGACCTTCCCGGTCCTCACGATCAACACCAAGAGCCTGGTAATAAGCTTTGCCCTGCTCAAATGCACGCTCTTTGTAACGACCGAAGAAGTCCTTATGGTCGAACGTAAAATCGAGCGACGTAGCATCCGCTTTTTGCGCCGCGAGCATCGCTTTAGACAGTTCGATGAGCTTTTCGCCGGACACAATGTGCATGTCCCAAGGCTGTGTATTGCAATTCGATGGGGAAAACTGGGCGTCTTCCAAAATCTCGACGATTTGAGCCTCGGGCACCGGTGAAGGAAGAAACCGGCGGAACGATCGCCGTGCGCGGACTACCTGTTGAAAAGCAGCCTTGTTATCCGAGACGTGAGTAGGGGTGTGAATGGAATCTGACATGGGTCGTCCTCGTATCTAAAATGTTTTCAAACTCGTCGTCAGCGAGTTGCAAGGCACCTTCTGGTCAGGAAGCACTACCTGACGAGCCTTACACGCGTTAGAGGGAGCAATTCGGGATCACTCCGTCATTTGTCTGGAGCCAGTCTGCCTTCGATACGCGTTAGTACGGGAACCTGATAGTGCGCAATTTTTGCCTGATAGTCCGAGTTCGGCCGTATGGTCGCTCCGAATCCATGCCTGCTTGTTAAGCTACCTGTGATCTCAATGGAGAATCTCATGCGGCTGGAAATTCCAACCCACCAGAGTGGGGAAGCTCGTTTTGCTGAAGCCTGTGCCAGGCTAGCGACCGCGATAGGCGGCTGGGCAAGTGCGAATGCCGGAACCGGTACTCCGCTGCCAGAGCTGTCGATGTTCGCCTATTCGGCACCGACCTTTGCGATGTGCAGCATGTATGAGCCGAGTATTGTGGTCGTGGCTCAAGGAGCGAAACGCGTGTCATTGGGGGACGATCGGTTCACCTGCGGCGCCGGTCAGTTTCTCCTCACCTCGGTCGATTTACCCAGTCTCACCCAAGTATTCGATGCAAGTCCGGGCACACCCTATTTGTCGGTGATGCTCAAGCTCGATTTGAAATTGGCTGCTCAACTGATGATCGACAACAACGTCGCTGCTCCGCGTCCCGCCCAGGCAGAAATGGGAATGACGCTAGGCAGTAGCACTGTCCCGCTCCTGACATGTATCACCCGTCTGGTTGAAGTTCTTCAAGACCCTCAGGACCTTCCTGTCGTTGCACCGCTGATCGAGAGAGAAATCCTGTATCGGGTGCTGATCAGCGAACAAGGGGCGCGCCTGAGGCAGATGGCTTCAGTCGGCAGCCAAGGGCATAAAATTGCTCAGGCTATCGCCTGGATCAAAGCCAACTTTCGTAAATCACTTCGTGTAGAAGATATGGCGGGCACGATTCAGATGAGTATGTCGACATTCCATCACCATTTCCGTGCACTGACGGCGATGACCCCATTGCAGTACCAGAAATGTCTGCGCCTGAACGAGGCGCGCAGGCTCATGCTTATCGACAATTATGATGCTGGGACGGCTGCGTTCACTGTCGGCTATGAAAGCCAACATCAGTTCAGTCGGGAATACAGTCGCCTGTTCGGGGCCCCTCCGCTGAAAGATATATTGAAAATCCGAGCGATCGGCCCGTTGATCCAAACCGGCAGCATGCGCAACGGCAAGCCGTYGGAATAGGCAAAAAACCGGTTGGAATCGGATACCGCCTAATCGCCATGCAGGCTCATCATTTGTACCGTCAATGATCGAACCAGGTGCTCACACCTTGGTCCGGCCACCTTAAGCTTTTTTGCTGAGAGGTACTCAATATGCGCAAGGTATGGTTCATCACCGGGGCAAATCGTGGCCTTGGATTGGGTATTGCCCAGGCAGTGCTGGCAGCTGGTCACGCGGTAGTCGCCACGGCTCGAAACATCGACGACTTGAAGAAGAAGCTGACCGGCGAACCTTCGTCGCTGCTCTGCCTCCCCCTGGACATTACAGACGCCGATCAGATTAAAACCTCTGTCCAAGGCGCCGTAGACACCTTCAACCGGATCGACGTCCTGGTTAACAACGCCGGTTACGGCCAGCTGGGTTGGTTTGAAAACACCAGTGATGAACAGGTGCGCCGTCAGTTCGAAACCAACGTATTCGGTACGATGAATGTCACCCGCGCCATCTTGCCGGTGATGCGCGCCCAGCGCTCGGGTCATGTGTTCACGATTTCGTCGGCCGCCGGCATGATTTCTGTTGCTGGCTCTTCAACTTATAGCGCTTCCAAATTCGCGGTAGAAGGCTGGATGGAAGGCTTGGCCAACGAAGTTGCGCCATTGGGCATCCACGCCACCATCGTCGCCCCGGGGTTCTTCAAAACCGATTTCCTCGATCCTACTTCGGTGAGCTACGGTACCAACGACATCCCTGAATACGCCGAGTCGATTAAAGCCTTCAACAACTTCCATGACCAGATGAACCACCAACAGGTGGGC
>NZ_JBFULH010000590.1:0-2477 GCF_056400445.1 Pseudomonas sp. P5_B2
CCCTGGAGACAGAAAGTAAAAACCCGCCTCTAGGGCGGGTTGGGTGCTGCAGTCGTGAGCTAGCCCGCCAAATAAGGAATGGCGGTAATAATGCTTGGCTGGCAGCTCAATACGGTGAAAGTCATGGCTGGAAATTAGCCTTGGGCGGATGGCAAGTCAATGGTCAATTTTCATCGACTTCTCGAGCCAAGACTACAGTACCCCAGGTTATTTCAGGCCAACCCTGTACAACGCGCCGTCGTCCTCATCGGTCAACACATACAAATACCCATCCGGACCTTGCCGCACATCCCGAATCCGCGCCTTGAGTTCACCCAGCAAGCGTTCTTCGTGAACGACTTTATCGCCATCGAACTGCAAACGGATCAACTCCTGGCTGACCAGCGCACCGATGAACACGTTGTGCTGCCACGCTTTGAAACGATCGCCGTCGTAGAACGCCATCCCGCTCAGGCCCGGGGACTTTTCCCAGACATGGCGCGGCCCCACGGTGCCTTCGGCGGTCTTGCCCTTGGCTTCCGGGATCGGTTGGCCGGAATAGTTGATGCCATGGGTTGCCAGCGGCCAGCCGTAGTTTTTACCGCGCTCGATGACGTTCAGCTCATCTCCACCTTGTGGCCCATGTTCGTTCTCCCAGAGCACGCCGGTCCACGGATTGAGCGCAGCACCTTGCGGATTACGCTGGCCGTAGGACCAGATTTCCGAGCGTACGCCGGCTTGACCGACGAAGGGGTTATCGTCCGGCACGTTGCCGTCCGGGTAGATCCGTACGACTTTACCTTGCAGCTTGTCGAGGTCCTGGGCTGTTGGCCGGTCATTGTTTTCGCCGAGCGTGATGAACAGATAGCCGTCGCGATCAAACACCAGTCGCGAGCCAAAGTGGTTACCGACGGAGAGCTTGGGTTCCTGGCGAAAGATCACTTTGAAGTCCTTGAGCGTTTTCAGGTCTTCGGACAGTTGCCCTCGGCCTACCGCGGTGCCCGCCTTGTCCCCCGCGCCGCCGCCTTCGGCATACGACAGATAAACCGTTCGGTCCTGCCTGAAGTCGGGGGACAGCACCACATCCAGCAAGCCGCCCTGCCCCTTTGCCCAGACCTTCGGCACGCCATCAATGGGGCCGGAAAGTTTGCCGTCAACGCTGACGACGCGAAGGTTGCCGGGCCGTTCGGTGACCAGCATGCCCTTGCGATCCGGCAGGAACGCGAGCGACCACGGATGCTCCAGGCCCTTGGTGATCGTGGTGACCTCAAGGGTGCCCTGTTCGCTTTCCAGTTCCTGAACCGGTGCCGCGAAAACGGCTGTTGCACCGGTGATCAGTGCGCTGGCACACAGAGTGGCCAGGAAGGTTTTATGTAACATGCACGATTCCTTTTGTCGTTCCGGTTCAACGGTTGCCTGAGTCTCGCTGAGGTGGATTGGGTATGAATATCGGTGGGCTGGGGGGGGCCGAATGGCTTTGGGGATAACGGTTGCCAATGCCGCCGTTTTCCAGGGTCGGAGGGCGCGGCACCGGTACGGTATTCGGCCCGCGCATGGCTGGGGCGCTGGATTGCGAGCCTTGCATGCTGTTTGGATTAGCGCGGCGAATCGGGCTGTTGTAAGGATTGCTCGAAGCCCCCGTCGGGCTTTGGGCCAGCAGCAATAATGGCAATGGCGACGGCGACGCCTGCGCCAGACTGTTCAGCAAACCACTCAGCGCCAACGCAATGCAGCCGAGCACATATCTGTTCATGGGTAGCCTCTCTACATGGATAGAGTCTTCGATAGCACGCTACGCCCGGGGTTCGGATTTGTTAACCAAAACCTCATCAGCAAGATGTAACACCAGACGACTACCCCACCCGGCCGGGGCCGCAACCGGCTGAAACTTTTGCGCCAGGCAACAGGTCACCTGAACATCACTTGCGAGAAGACGACCATGGCACGGGCAATCTGGAAAGGCGCAATCAGTTTCGGGCTGGTGCATATCCCTGTGGCGCTGGTATCGGCGACGTCTTCCCAAGGGGTGGATTTTGACTGGCTCGACAGCCGGAGCATGGAGCCGGTCGGGTACAAACGCGTGAACAAGGTCACCGGCAAGGAAGTCACCAAGGAACATATCGTCAAGGGCGTGCAGTACGAAAAGGGTAGGTACGTGGTTCTCAGTGAAGAGGAAATCAAGTCGGCGCACCCGTTATCCACGCAAACCATCGACATCTTCTCCTTTGTCGACAGTGAGCAGATCCCCCTGCAAAACATCGATACCCCCTACTATCTCGCCCCGGATAAACGCGGCGGCAAGGTGTACGCRTTGTTGCGCGAGACGTTGCGCAAAACCAACAAAGTCGCCCTCGCCCATGTGGTGTTGCACACACGCCAGCACTTGGCAGCGTTAATGCCGCTGGAATCGGCGATGGTGTTAGTGATGTTGCGCTGGCCAGCAGAAGTGCGCAGCCTCGAGACGCTTGAGTTGGGCAGCGAAGTGACCAAACCTGAAC
>NZ_JBFULH010000591.1:0-2476 GCF_056400445.1 Pseudomonas sp. P5_B2
GTGCGGGCTTGCTCGCGATGGCCGCAACCCGGTCCCGAGAGAAAACGCCCTTCGCCGCCCCGCCGATAAARCTTTATCATGGCCACAGTTTCGCTGATCGAGTCCGACATGAAGTTCGCCATCGCGCTGTTTTCCGCCGCCCATGCGCCCTCCTCGCGCCGTGCCTTGCTGTTCGCCCAGGCTGCGTTGGCCGGTGGGCATGAGATTGTCCGGTTGTTTTTCTATCAGGACGGCGTCTACAACGCGTCCGCCAGTGTGGTCACGCCGCAAGACGAACTGGACCTGCCCAAGCAATGGCGCGCGCTTGTCAGCGAGCATCAACTGGACGGCGTCGTCTGTATCGCTGCCGCCCTGCGCCGTGGTGTGTTGGACGAGGAAGAAGCCGGGCGTTATCAGCGTGATGCCGTTGCAGTCGGTGCGCCGTGGGAATTGTCCGGCCTCGGCCAGTTGCATGACGCGGTGCAGGACGCTGACCGTTTGATCTGTTTTGGGGGCGCGTGAGATGGCTAAATCCTTGCTGATTATCAGCCGTCAGGCGCCATGGTCCGGACCCAATGCCCGCGAAGCACTGGACATCGTGCTCGCTGGCGGTGCTTTCGATCTGCCGATCGGCCTGCTGTTTCTCGATGACGGGGTGTTCCAACTCGCCGCGAAACAGGACGCAAAAGCGCTGCAACAAAAAGACCTGAGCGCCAACCTGCAAGCCTTGCCGATGTTCGGCGTCGAGGAGCTGTTCGTCTGCGGCGACAGTGTCGCAGAACGTGGGCTGGACCCTTCCGGATTGTCACTGGAAGAAGCCCGGTTGCTGACCGCCCACGACATCACCGCCCTTATTGACCGTTACAACCAGGTGATCACCCTCTGATGTCGACTTTGCATGTGTTGTCTCATTCTCCGTTCGGCGACGATCGCCTGGCCAGTTGCCTTCGCGTGATCGGCGCCAACGATGCGCTGCTGCTGAGCGGCGACGCAGTCTATGCCCTGCAGCCGGGCACTGCGCCTTTCAGCGCGCTGAATACTCGCGGTCTGCAACTGTTTGTAATGGCCGAAGACGTTCAAGCGCGCTCCATAGAAATTCCCGACTGGGTCAAGGGCATCGATTACCCGGCCTTCGTCGAGCTGTCGATTCACCATGACAAGGTCAACAGTTGGCTATGAATTCCCTGACAGTGGGCGCTCGCGCCGTCTTGTTGGACAAGGACGGTTTCCTCGTCGAATTGAGCGACTGGTCCGCCGATGTGGCCAGTGCCCTGGCCGCAGCTGAAGACATTGAGTTGAGTCCTGAGCATTGGGAAATCCTCGAACTGCTGCGCGGTTTCTATGACGAATACCAGTTGTCGCCGGCCACCCGGCCGCTGATCAAATACACCGCGTTGAAGCTCGGCCCGGAAAAAGGCAACAGCCTGCACCTGAACCGATTGTTCAAAGGCACCCCTGCCAAACTCGCCGCGAAACTGGCGGGCCTGCCCAAACCGACGAATTGCTTATGACCGACTTTCCAGCGCTGACCCTCGAAACACCCGCCGAGCACCCATTCGCCCAGTTCGTGCGGATCCTCGGCAAAGGTAAACGCGGTGCCCGCGACCTGACGCGTGAAGAAGCCCGCGAAGCCATGGGCATGGTGCTCGACGACAAGGTCGAAGACACCCAGCTCGGTGCGTTCCTGATGCTGCTGCGGCACAAGGAAGAAAGCGCCGAGGAAATGGCCGGGTTCACCGCAGCCCTGCGTGAACGTTTGCAGGCTCCTGTCTTGAATGTCGATCTGGACTGGCCGACCTATGCCGGCAAGAAGCGTCATCTGCCGTGGTACCTGCTGGCGGCCAAGTGCCTGGCGCAGAACGGCGTACGAATTTTCATGCACGGCGCCGCCGCGCACACGGCGGGTCGACTGTACAGCGAACAACTGCTGGAAGGACTGGACATTCCGCTGTGCCGCAACTGGCAACAGGTGGGTGCAGCACTGGATAACGGTGGCCTGGCATTCATGCCGCTGGTGGATTGGGCGCCGCAACTGCAGCGCATGATCGACCTGCGTAACACCCTGGGCCTGCGCTCGCCGATCCACTCCCTCACGCGCATCCTCAATCCGTTGGGCGCGCGTTGCGGTCTGCAAAGTATTTTCCACCCCGGCTATCAGGCCGTGCACCGCGATGCCAGTGGCTTGCTGGGCGACACGGCGATTGTGGTGAAAGGAGATGGCGGCGAGATCGAGATCAACCCGGACGCTGACAGCCATTTGTATGGCACCACGGCCGGTGAAAGCTGGGACGAAGAATGGCCGCAAATGTCGACCCAGCGTCACGTCAAACCAGCCTCTCTCGACCCTGAGCATTTGAAGGCGGTCTGGCGCGGTGACGTGGTCGACAGCTACCCGCAAATGGCCCTGATTTCGACCATGGCCCTGGCGTTGCGTGGGCTCGGTCAATCCCGCGATCAGGCGTTCGAAACAGCCCAACAGTACTGGGACGCTCGCGAC
>NZ_JBFULH010000592.1:0-2471 GCF_056400445.1 Pseudomonas sp. P5_B2
CGAGACCTGCGCGCGTACCTGATTCGGCGCGAGGATCTGCATTGCCGCCGTGGACGCCGGCATCGGGAACGAGGCGAAGAACATCGCCGGCACCAGCAGGGTGACTGACAGCCACAGTTGATCGGCTTGGGGGAACAGCACGGCCGGCACCGCCATGCCGAGGGCACCGATGACTCCAGTGCGCATGGCAGCGTCCTGATGACCTTTCTTGGCCAGATAATCAGTCAGCCATCCACCGAACAACACCCCGGCGGTGTTGGCCAGCAACAGCACGGTGCCGAGCATGTAGCCCGCCTCCATCGGCGACAGGCCGAACTTGCGGATATACAGCGCCGGGCTCCAGCTCATCATGCAGAAAAGGACCATGGCGYAAAAAGAAAAGCCCAGGTAATGGCAGGTGAAAGTGGCACGGTGGCGGCCGAGGAAACGGAAGCCATCGCTCATCGCGACCTTCTTCGCCCGCCCCTGCGCATCGACCTGCAGGCCTTTGCGCGCCGGGTTGCGCACGGTGAGCCAGATCAACAGGCCGACCAGGATGCCGGGCAGGCCGACGATGAAGAACGCCAGTTGCCAGGCCTTCATCGCGCCTAGAAAGGCGACCTCGATGGTGTTCATGTCCTTGAGCATGGCGATCACATAGCCGCCGACCAGAAACGCCAGACCGCCACCGACGAACGAGCCGATCGAGTAGATGCCCACGGCACGGCCGAGTTTTTCCTTGGGGAACATATCGCTGAACATCGAGTAGGCCGAAGGCGACAAGGCCGCTTCGCCGACGCCGACGCCGATGCGGGCGAGGAACATCTGCAGGAAGTTCTTGCTCAGGCCACAGGCGGCAGTCGCCAGACTCCAGAACACCACACCGACGGCGATGATCTTCGACCGGGAGAAGCGGTCGGCCAGATAGGCAATGGGCATGCCCATGAACGCGTAGAACAACGAAAAGGCCAGCCCGTGCAGCAAGCTGAACTGGGTGTCGCTGATCTGCAGGTCGGCTTTGATCGGCTCGATCATCAGCGCCAGGATCTGCCGATCCACGAATGAAAAGATGTAGGCAATCATGCACAGGCCCACCACGTACCACTCGTAAATGTAGGTTTTCTTCTTCTGCAAGACCGCGTTATCGACCTGAATATTCATTAGTGATTGCTCCTCTTGGAATCCGCTCAAGCGCGTGACGCGCCGGGTGACGGTGTGCAAGACACCGACTGGGAAGTTGCGGGGCAGATGCCCGCCATCGGCGAGCGGATTGCATGAGAGATGTAAAAAACGTTGGGTTCACGCATAGTCAGGCCTCTTATTGTTATGGGGTAAAACACCAGCGAGTCGCGCCCTGCGACAACGCTTACCAGAACTTCCAGGTGTAAGTCGTGGCGAAACGGAACTCGTTGTAGTCGGAGCCGTACTTCTGTTGCACATCGATGTTGCGCAGGTCCAGGCCAAGGCCTTGCAGCGCCCCGCTCTGCACCACGTAGTTGAGCCCCAGATAACGCTCGCTTTCCTCGTTGTCGCTCAGGTTGCCGCCGCGGTCCCAGTGGGTTCCCTTGTAGTAACGGGTGACGAACTTCAGCCCTGGCACGCCCATCCCGGCAAAGTCATAGCTGTAGCGCGCGCCCCAGGACCTTTCACCGGGACGAACAAATCCCACCGATCCCCAATGCACCAGGTAGGGTTGCGGGATATAACCGTTCATCGTCGGGAACACGCTGTCACCGAGCATGCGCTGGTAACTGAGGCCAAACATGTGTGCACTCTTGAGCAAGCTGAACAAGGCGCCGTAGGAACGGTTGTCAATCTCACCGTCCAAAGCACTGCCGGCTTCATTGTTATTGAAGTAGCGCAAGTCGGTTTTAAGTTTGTAGCCATTGCCCAGATCAGCCATGTGCATCAGGCCAAAATAATGCTGCTGATAAATATCCTGCAAGACGCCATAGAAGTAACTGACTTGTAAGTTCTTGGTAATGTCRTAAGTTGCGCCGCCAAAGTCCAGGCCGTCACTGTCGAGATTGGCGGGGGTGCCAAGTTTGTATAGTTTCCCGTGGTTAGAAGACTCCCGTGTAACGGCAGTCCAGAAACGGCCACCGGTCAGCGTCAATCCATCGACTTCCTTGGACTCGACCACGGCCCCTTGGTAGATGGTGTCCAACTGCCGACTGGTGTCATCGAACGCCACCGGCAATTGCGGGCGAATATCACCGACCTTCAACTCGGTCTTGCTGTAGCGCGCCTTGAAGGTCGCACCGGCGCGACTGTATTCAGGGGCCGTCTGCTGCTTGCTGACGCTGTAAGGCAGCGTACCATCGTTACCCGACGAATCCAGGCGCACGGCGTATTGCGCATCCATATCCAGGCCGATTGCCAAGGCAGTATCGGTGTAACCGGAGGTGAACTGCGCATCGAAACCCTGAGACCAACTATGCACTTCAGACACGGGCGCGTTGTTATTGGTGAAGTTGCGGTGCAGGTAGAAG
>NZ_JBFULH010000593.1:0-2467 GCF_056400445.1 Pseudomonas sp. P5_B2
ACAATGTACTCACCCAGCACTACCACCTACACCAGCGTCTCCCAGTCTCAAGCCTCGATCCTGATCGAGCGACTCGTTCAGTCCATTGAGCGTACTGACAGACCAGCTTTCGAGATCATCCAATCTCCATCAGGATACGAACAGGTACATAGGACCAAGCTCTCCAGATACTTCGACTCCATTCAGCAGATGCTTGATCTCTTCTATGATGACGAAGCTTACGTCTACAGCGAGCACCTGCGTGCCTTCTGGCAAGCCTGTCAGGACATTGGCCTGGAGCATAGTCCAATAGGTCTGACCTGCCTAAATAATCAAGGGACGGGATACCTGGATTTCCACCACTCCATGAACGTGCTGGTCGCTCGGATACGTCAGATAATTCGAGGTAAGGAGTTCAAGCGTAAGGAGAATGACCGCCGCTATGAGGCCAGCCAGAAGCAAGCCATGCTCACTGAGTACGTGGGGCGAGTGCTAGATCGCTATTCCCGTACGATTGTCGTGCGGGTGGATCTGCACTACCGAGCAATAGCACGGGCGCGTCTGCGTATCGAACATGTGTTCGAGGACCTGGATTTTCTGGTCCGAGCGAGGGAGCGTAATCCGATCTTTAAGCACGAGACGGGCTATATCTGTTCAGTCGAGCAAGGAGAGGACAAGGGGTTTCACGTTCATGCTGCCTTCTTCTTCAATGGTGCTGAGGTGCGTAGCGACTTTAACAAAGCGAGGGAGATTGGTGAGCTGTGGGAGCAGGTCAGCCGTGGGCATGGGTACTGCTACCGTTGCAATGATGACAAGGACCGTTACGGCGATGAAGTAGGTATCGGGACGATCCGGCGAGCTGACACTCAGGCGTGCGGCAAGGTTATCAAGGCCATGCACTATCTCACCAAGGAATCTCAGCATCTACGTATCAAGCCGACAGGGGCACGAACCTTTCGCACTGGTCGCATTCGGCGGACAGCTGCTTGAGCGCTATCGATCTGTCGATGGCTATTCCACTTCTGAGGCGAATGTCCTATTTCCTGACTAGCTGATTGCCACTACAGTGGTGCCCTTTTACTAGGAGGGCACCATGGCATCAGTGATTGAAGTGACTCAGGATGTGGTTTACGACCTGTCAGGCGAGAAGGTAACTATCCTGGCAGATTCGATAGTTCAGTCCCCATCGGAGCTGGTGGAGGCTCCCAGATTCAAGGGGGATGGTGAAACCTATGCGACCTTGTTCACCGGGAGTACCCAGGCTGGGGATGTCTTATGGCGCGTCACGGCAGATTACGGTTTCACAACTCCTCCAAGCATCGACGCGGTCGAGCTGGTGGAGTGTCCAGAAGGTATCGAGATTATCCAGAGCTTAGCGGTTGAGATCGTTCAAGTCGAATATGAAGACGATGCGTGTTGAGCTGGGCTGGTGACTGAGTAAATCGCCCCTGGTGTCATGTGTCATCTGCGTTACCCCGAAGTATTCAAATTGAGACGGTCACGTTATGACAGAGGATAGGGGGGGGCTTGCTGATCGATTCGTTCACGTCGTCCAACTGAGGGTAGGGCTACTGCGGTGTCTGTTAGGTTCAAAGACCTTGATGCACATAGAAAAACAACTGTATGCGTGTACAATAACGCAAATGCACAGACAAATACGGGGCTCTCCATGCGATTTACTGACACTAAGAGCGAAACCTTGAATCTCAGGGTCTCCCCTTTATTTAAGCTTGCCTTAAGGGAAGCCGCCGATCACGAGCATCGGAGTATGGTGAACATGCTTGAAGTGTTGCTAGGTGAGTACTGCGAACGTACAGGTGTTTTGCCACCTGGGCAGCAGGCCGATCCAGTGCTCGAAAAGAAAAGAAGTCATGCTAAACGTCGAGCACACGTAGGGGCAGCAGCATGACATTTCGCTACATCGGCTCAAAATCCCGGATTGTCGACCAAATCACCACCTACATTGGCCCCCCAAAAGAAGGGGCTTTTTTTGTGGATGCCTTTTGCGGAACGGGGGCCGTGGCTGAGGCTGCTGCTCAGCTTGGTTGGAATGTCAGGATTAATGACAACCTGAACTCGGCAGTAATCTCTGCGGGGGCGCGACTTATCAGTCGGAACCAGGCGACGTTTAAGGTACTTGGCGGCTACGCAGGCGCCATCGATAAGCTCAACTCAACCAAGCCTATGCATGGTTTTATGTGGAGCGCTTACAGCCCAGTATCGTTCGACTCCTGTGGTATTGAGCGTAGATACTTCACTGAGGAGAATGCCGCTCGCATTGACGCCATGCGTGCTCTCATCGCTGGATGGCGTGAGGCTGGAAGCATTGACGATGTCGAGGAGCGCTTGTTGATCGCAGATCTTTTTGGGGCCCTGAATCGTGTGGCTAATATTGCGGGTACCTTTGGCTGTTTTCTGTCCAAGTGGACCAAACAGTCTCAAGAGCGCATTGCTATGCGTTGCAGGGACCTAAAAGTCAGCAATGTGC
>NZ_JBFULH010000594.1:0-2457 GCF_056400445.1 Pseudomonas sp. P5_B2
ATCCCTACCTGCCCGGCGGATACGGCACCAGCATCGGCTCTGCGCTGGAAGGCAAGGCGACATTGGCGCGTGCGCCGGACCATAAACTGGACTGGGCCTTTCTGCGACCGCAGGAGCCGGTGAAATTTACCGAAGGAACCGGCAAGGTGATGAACACAGTGCCGCCCAGCGACTTCACTTATTTCGAACTGATCAATGATGTGGTGCAGAAGGAACCCGTGGGTGCACTCGATCCGGAGATCATGGGATCGCTCAGCGCCATCGGCATTGTGAAGGGCAAGCCATTCAACCCAGACGCGAG
This sequence comes from Pseudomonas sp. P5_B2, assembly GCF_056400445.1. Classification (NCBI taxonomy): domain Bacteria; kingdom Pseudomonadati; phylum Pseudomonadota; class Gammaproteobacteria; order Pseudomonadales; family Pseudomonadaceae; genus Pseudomonas; species Pseudomonas sp. P5_B2. Next base: position 302 of record NZ_JBFULH010000594.1, read on the forward strand.
AATGAAGAAAATATTGAACGATGCGGCTGCGATCGGAAATGCCGCAGCGCGCACCTTTAACTGGAAATGGCGTCCCTCCGACGGCGGCTATTACTACGAGAACTCCACCTGGTTCAACCCGCTGTTCCTCGGCGGCTACAACTTTGAAACGCCGCCGCCCCAGGTCAGTGCCGACGGAGTCATCACCCCTAATCCGCCCACAGGTGCACGCACGCTGAACGTGCGGACCGTTATGTTCTTCGGCTACACGTACATCACGCCGGCGATGATCATGCGGCTGACCGACATCGGCTCGCAGTACCTCATTCAGACTGTGGATTCCAAGGGTGAGTACTTTGATGGCGGCAAGACTTACAAGGTGACGCTGCCCAAGGGCATCCCAGCAGGGAAATTCTGGTCCTTCACCGTCTACGACAACCAGACGCGCTCGATGCTCGACACGCCGCAGCGCTATCCCCGCGCCGGCAGCCAGAGCTTCCCGACACCCGCCGCCACTGCCAATAGCGACGGCTCAACGACCGTGTATTTCAGCCCGAGCAAACCCACCGATGTAAACGAGGGCAACTGGATTCAAACCGATCCGAATAAAGGCTGGTTCACCATCTTGCGCCTGTACAGCCCGCTCGAATCATTTTTCACCAAAGCCTGGCGGCCAAGCGAGATCGAATTGGTGCAGTAGCGTCGGTCGGTGCTTGCGGCAAGACTGCCGCAAGCATCCCTAATGGCACGCTCGTAAACATCCTCGGGAACTGGAAATAGCACAATGAAACTGCTTATCGCGCCCGCCCTCATCTGCACCCTGCTGGTCTCGCCCCACATTGCCGCCGCACAGGCGGCCTCCCCAATCTCTCCGGCGATCAGTACGCCGGACAAGGTCGAGACGCGCATCGGTCCGCTCGACTTCAAGGACGGGATGCCGAGCAAGGAGACCGCCGCCACGGTTTATGACAACCTGGACTTCACCCACGCGTTCAATGCGTTCGTGAACACCTACCAGGCCGTGAACATGGCCGCCGGCCACAACGGCTTTCTGAACATCGGGGTAAAGGACAACGAACTACTCATCTTCTCCGAACTGATGGACGCCAAATCGCTGTTCCTGACGGCCAACGCCGATACCGTCTATTTTCTCGGTTGGATCGACCTCTCAAAAGGCCCAATGGTGGTCGAGACGCCGCCCAAGACGCTCGGCACCTTCGATGATATGTGGTGGCGCTGGGTCATTGATTTCGGCTTGCCCGGACCCGACCGCGCCGAAGGCGGGAAATACCTCTTACTGCCGCCGGGGTATGACGGACCGCTGCCTGAGGGCGGATTTTATGTCGCCCGCTCCCGGACCACCCGCGTGCTGATGTTGGGCCGCGCGTTTCTGGAGAATAAAAACGATCCGAAGCCTGCGGTCGAATTGATCAAGAAGTCGACCAGGATTTATCCGTATGAAGTGGGCGGCAGCGGCACCAGCATTGCTGAGTTCCTGAGTGGAAAAGCCAAGCTCGGCCGGATCACCCCACCGCCACCTGCCGTGTTCCACGAAGGCAGCGGCAAGGTGATGAACACCATTCCGCCCAGTGATTTCAGCGCCTTTGAATTGCTCAACGAGGTGGTGCAACAGGAACCGGCTACTTCGCTGGACCCCGAGTTGATGGGCTCGCTGACCGCGATCGGAATCGTCAAAGACRAGCCCTTCGCGCCGGATGCGCGCATGAAGAAGATCCTCACCGAAGCGGCGGCGCTCGCCAATGCCACCTCGCGCACCCTGTTTATGAGGGCTCGCGATCCGAGTTGGTATTACTACCCCGGTTCGTCGTGGTCGAACATGTTATTTCAGTCCGGGTATGAGTTCGAGACGCCGATCCCGGAAATTACGCGCGAGGGCGTCAAGCCCTTCCCGCCCACCGGTTACCGCCAGTTGGACGCGCGGACGGCGTTCTTCTACGGCGTTACCGGCATCACGCCCGCGATGGCCATGCGCGTGCCCGGCATCGGTTCGCAGTACCTATGGACGATGCTCGATGCAGACAAACAGCCCTTCGACGGCGCCAAGACCTACAAGGTGACACTGCCTAAGGACATACCGCAGGCGAACTTCTGGTCGTTCACGCTCTACGACAACATGACGCGCTCGATGCTCGACACACCGCAGCGCTATCCGCGCG
>NZ_JBFULH010000595.1:0-2447 GCF_056400445.1 Pseudomonas sp. P5_B2
CCACCATCACTGAGAAGCTCTTGCTGATGGGCAAGGCGATTGCGATTGCGGGCACGGTGAAGTCTCGCAAGTCCGACCGCCATGCCACCTCCGACTGGATGGAAATGGAAAAGCAGCGTGGTATCTCGATTACCACGTCGGTCATGCAGTTCCCGTATCGCGACCACATGATCAACCTGCTCGATACCCCGGGCCACGAAGACTTCTCCGAAGACACCTACCGCACCCTGACGGCGGTTGACTCGGCATTGATGGTCCTCGACGGCGGTAAGGGTGTAGAGCCACGGACCATCGCGCTGATGGACGTTTGCCGTCTGCGTGACACGCCAATCGTCAGCTTCATCAACAAACTCGACCGTGACATCCGCGACCCGATCGAACTGCTCGACGAAATCGAAGCGGTCCTGAAGATCAAGGCCGCGCCGATCACCTGGCCGATCGGTTGCTACCGCGACTTCAAAGGCGTTTACCACCTCGCCGACGACTACATCATCGTGTACACCGCCGGCCACGGCCACGAGCGCACCGATGTGAAAATCATCGAGAAGCTCGACTCCGATGAAGCTCGCGCACACTTGGGCGACGAGTACGATCGCTTCGTTGATCAACTGGAACTGGTGCAAGGCGCCTGCCACGAGTTCAATCAGCAGGAATTCCTCGACGGTCAACTGACCCCGGTGTTCTTCGGTACTGCACTGGGCAACTTCGGTGTCGATCACGTGCTCGACGCCGTGGTCAACTGGGCGCCGAAACCGCTGGCCCGTGTCGCCAACGAGCGCACCGTGGAGCCGGTTGAAGAGAAATTCGCCGGCTTCGTGTTCAAGATCCAGGCGAACATGGACCCGAAACACCGCGACCGCATCGCCTTCATGCGTATCTGCTCCGGCAAGTACGAAAAAGGCATGAAGATGCGCCACGTGCGCACCGGCAAGGATGTGCGGATCGGCGATGCGCTGACCTTCTTCTCCTCCGAGCGTGAGCAACTGGAAGAAGCCTTCGCCGGCGACATCATTGGTTTGCACAACCACGGCACCATCCAGATCGGCGACACCTTCACCGAAGGCGAAGTCCTTGGCTTCACCGGTATCCCGCACTTCGCTCCGGAACTGTTCCGTCGCGTGCGCCTGCGTGATCCGCTGAAATCCAAGCAACTGCGTCAGGGCTTGCAGCAGTTGGCGGAAGAGGGCGCGACCCAGGTGTTTTTCCCCGAGCGCAGCAACGACATCATCCTCGGCGCCGTTGGTGTGCTGCAGTTCGATGTGGTGGCGAGCCGCTTGAAAGAGGAATACAAGGTGGAATGTTCCTACGAGCCGATCACCGTTTATTCCGCACGCTGGATCGATTGCGACGATAAGAAGAAGCTTGAGGAATTCCGGGTCAAGGCCGTGGAAAACCTTGCAGTCGACGGCGGTGGTCACCTGACCTACCTGGCCCCGACGCGGGTCAACCTGGCGCTGATGGAAGAGCGCTGGCCGGACGTGAAATTCCGTGCGACGCGTGAGCATCACTAAGCGCTGAGTCGAAACACCCAAAGCCCCGTTGCGAAAGTTGCGGGGCTTTTTATTGTCGACTCGGTCTAGTGTGGGACCGAGTCGGGATTCGAAATAACTGTTCGCCATAACGGTTATTCAAAACCAATCTTCCCGCCAATGGCAATTCTGCCGCCTCCTTAGCGTCCCGTCTGGAGAACCCCGCTGATCGGAACTAGATTTCACTTAGCGTCAGTCAGGCGCCCTGCGTCACCCCAAAAGGATGGATTCGGCTATGAGCATTTTTCAACGCGTTGTGCTGTTGCTTAAGGTGTTAGTGATGATGTGCGTGAGTATGTCGGCGGCGTGGGCGGAGTGCCCGGACCATGATGAACAAGCTTCGAGCGGGCAGGTGACACATTCGAGCTTGATGATCGCCAAGTCCGACTCAGAGCCAGGGGACCAAGATCAGGGTGGTAGCAAGGGCGATGACGATTCGACCACTGAAGAGCCGGACACCGACGATGATGAAGGCGACAGCATGTCGTAACAGCCCCACAAAATAAAACCCCCTCTGCTCCGATAGCTACGCAATCGAAGTAGAAGGGGTTACTGAACAGGCCCGATTTCCCTGTGGGAGCGAGCCTGCTCGCGAAGGCGTCAGGTCAGTCGACATCAATGTCGATTGAAAGGGCGCTATCGTCGGAACGCCGCCCGGAGCCGGCTCACTCCCACATTTTTATGCCGCGCCGTCGATGAACTGCTCGGCGTAGTGGCAAGCTACCTGACGGCTGTCGAGCAGGCGCAAGGCTGGCTCTTCAGTGCTGCAACGCTCGGTGGCGTACGGGCAGCGCTTGTGGAACGCGCAACCCGACGGCGGGTTCAGCGGGTTGGGCAATTCGCCGACGATTTTGATTTTCGGCTTGTTCGGGTCCGGGTGAATGGTCGGCGTGGCCGACAACAGCGCTTGAGTGTACG
>NZ_JBFULH010000596.1:0-2445 GCF_056400445.1 Pseudomonas sp. P5_B2
TTGCCCGACTGTCCGAGAACACCCCATGCAGCTTTCTTCGCTCACTGCGGTTTCCCCTGTTGACGGCCGCTACGCCGGCAAAACCCAGGCCCTGCGCCCGATTTTCAGCGAATACGGTCTGATCCGTGCTCGCGTTCTGGTTGAAGTACGCTGGCTCCAGCGCCTGGCCGCTCACTCTGCCATCAGCGAAGTACCGGCGTTCTCCGCCGAAGCCAACGCTGTATTGAACACCCTGGCGGAAAACTTCTCCTTGGAGCACGCCGAGCGCGTCAAAGAGATCGAGCGCACCACCAACCACGACGTTAAGGCCATCGAATACCTGCTCAAAGAGCAAGCGGCCAAGCTGCCGGAACTGGCAGCTGTCAKCGAATTCATCCACTTTGCCTGCACCAGCGAGGACATCAATAACCTGTCCCACGCCCTGATGCTGCGCGAAGGCCGTGATGACGTGATGCTGCCGCTGATGCGCCAGACCGCCGAAGCCATCCGCGAACTGGCCATACGTTTTGCCGACGTGCCAATGCTGTCGCGCACCCACGGTCAGCCGGCTTCGCCGACCACTTTGGGCAAAGAACTGGCGAACGTGGTTTACCGTCTGGAGCGTCAAATCGCCCAGGTCGCCGCCGTTCCACTGCTGGGCAAGATCAACGGCGCTGTCGGCAACTACAACGCTCACCTGTCGGCCTACCCTGAGATCGACTGGGAAGAAAACGCCCGCGCCTTCATCGAAGACGAACTGGGCCTGGGTTTCAACCCGTACACCACGCAGATCGAGCCGCACGACTACATCGCCGAACTGTTCGACGCCATCGCGCGCTTCAACACCATCCTGATCGACTTCGACCGCGACATCTGGGGCTATATCTCCCTGGGTTATTTCAAGCAGCGCACCATCGCTGGCGAAATCGGCTCGTCGACCATGCCGCACAAGGTCAACCCGATCGACTTCGAAAACTCCGAAGGCAACCTGGGCATCGCCAACGCACTGTTCCAGCACCTGGCGAGCAAACTGCCGATTTCTCGCTGGCAGCGCGACCTGACCGACTCCACCGTACTGCGTAACCTCGGTGTCGGCTTCGCCCACAGCGTGATCGCGTACGAAGCGAGCCTCAAAGGCATCAGCAAGCTCGAGCTCAACGCTCAGAAAATCGCTGCCGACCTGGACGCCTGCTGGGAAGTGCTGGCCGAGCCGATCCAGACCGTGATGCGCCGCTACAACATCGAAAACCCGTACGAAAAGCTGAAAGAGTTGACGCGTGGCAAGGGCATCAGCCCAGAAGCGCTGCAAACTTTCATCGACGGCCTGGACATGCCAGCCGCCGCCAAGGCTGAGCTGAAACTGCTCACCCCGGCGAACTACATCGGTAACGCTGTAGAGCAAGCCAAACGCATCTGATTGACCGCTGGACCTGTTTGAGACGCCCGGCCGCGCCGGGCGTTTTTATTCATGTCTAAAAAATGCTTTTTTTCAATAGGTTACACATGAATCCTGATATTCCTCTTCAACTTCTGGGCGGCATCACGGCACGCGAGTTCCTGCGCGACTACTGGCAGAAAAAACCGCTGCTGATCCGCCAGGCGATTCCTGATTTCGAAAGCCCGATCGACGCCGACGAACTGGCCGGCCTCGCACTGGAAGAAGAAGTCGAATCGCGCCTGGTGATCGAGCACGGCGAGCATCCTTGGGAATTGCGCCGCGGCCCGTTCGCCGAAGACGAATTCAGCAAACTGCCTGAACGCGAGTGGACCCTGCTGGTTCAAGCGGTCGATCAGTTTGTGCCTGAAGTCAGCGAACTGCTGGAACAGTTCCGCTTTCTGCCGAGCTGGCGCGTCGACGACGTGATGATCAGCTTCGCCGCTCCAGGTGGCAGCGTGGGCCCGCACTTCGATAACTACGACGTGTTCCTGCTGCAAGGCCACGGTAAGCGCAACTGGAAAATCGGCCAGATGTGCAACTCCGAGAGCCCGATGCTCAAACACGCCGACCTGCGCATCCTCGCTGACTTCGAAGCCACCGACGAGTGGGTTCTGGAGCCGGGCGACATGCTGTATCTGCCACCACGCCTGGCCCACTGCGGCGTTGCGGTCGATGACTGCATGACGTACTCAGTCGGTTTCCGTGCGCCGAGCGCCGCGGAAGTACTGACCCATTTCACCGACTTCCTCAGCCAGTTCCTGACCGACGAAGAGCGCTACACCGACGCCGACGCGCTGCCTTCGGTTGATCCACACCAGATCCAGCACGACGCGCTTGATCGACTCAAAGCCCTTCTGGCCGAGCATATGAGCGACGAGCGCCTGCTGCTGACCTGGTTCGGCCAGTTCATGACCGAACCGCGCTACCCGGAACTCGTGGTAGGCCCGGAAGAAATCGAGGAAGACGACCTGCTCGCCAGCCTTGAACAAGGCGCGATCTTGATCCGCAACCCAAGCGCTCGCCTGGCC
>NZ_JBFULH010000597.1:0-2443 GCF_056400445.1 Pseudomonas sp. P5_B2
CTCTGGTAGCAACATCGTGAAAGGAGGCGTTTGAGATGCAACTCATCACGTTGAAAATCGATAAGCCGGATGTAACGAACTTCATTTTGGGTCAGACGCACTTCATCAAGTCCGTCGAGGACATCCACGAAGCGTTGGTCAATGCCGTTCCAAGTATCCGGTTTGGCGTGGCCTTTTGTGAGGCCTCTGGCAAATGCCTGGTGCGGTGGTCTGGCACTGATACCTCAATGATCGAACTTGCACAGAAAAATGCGAAAGCCATCGCCGCAGGTCATAGCTTCATCATTTTCCTTGGCGACGGTTTCTATCCGCTGAACGTGTTAAACACCCTCAAAATGGTGCCAGAGGTCTGCCGTATTTTTTGTGCAACAGCCAATCCAACTGAAGTGATTCTCGCTGAGACGGAACAAGGGCGAGCAATCCTGGGCGTAGTGGATGGCTTCTGTGCCAATGACATTGAAGGTGAGGACGACATCCTGTGGCGCAAGAACTTCTTGCGCCAGATTGGCTACAAATTGTGAATGCAGAGCGGCATTTAATCGCCAATCCCTTCACTGATCCGCAGAACCGGTAACGGCGAAAATGTTGCAGGGCACTTGGTACAGAACATGCTCTGTCGTACTTCCCACCCATTTGCCCAGTCCCTTGCGATGCGCATTTCCCATGACGATCACATCGGCTCGGTGATGCGCTGCAAAGTCGGCCAGTGCTTTGCCGGGCGGCCCTTCAACGAAGTGTTGTCGCTCAGTGGGTACGCCGTAGTGGACAGCCAATGCGATAAATGACTTTTTCAGTGACTTGCGCACATCGCTGCTGAAGCCCGGCATCGTCACTGCACCGGCGCCTGCGTCGGATATATGTGTCTGCGATAGATCGTAGGCATGCAGCAGATGCAGCTCCGCGCTGCATTGCATCGACAATCCGTTCGCCGCCTGGATGATACGGTCGTTGATGCCAGTGATTTGAGTCTCGGGTCGCGACGGATCGACTGCTGCCACTACTACCCGCGGAAGTGGACACCTGACTTCGCTGACCAGATGCACGGGCACCGGACATTCGCGCAACAGGTGCCAATCCAGAGGCGTAATGAACACGCGTTTGAGCGCTGACTCGTGTTGCACGTCCTTGATCACCACATCCGGCTGCATTTCTGCCACATGCCGAAGTATTTCTTGCAGCGCGGTTCGCGTAACAAGCACTTCGGTACTCACCATGACCCCGCGCCCGCGGATGAGATCTGCCTCATCCTTCAACCATGTTTCATTCTCTTGCTGACAGACCTCACGAAAACGCGCACCGCCGCTCATCAATCCCAAGAGGTTGGAGTCTTCGATAAACACCGAGATGTGCAGCGCTGCGCCCGTGGCTTCGGCAATCGCTGCTGCTCGCTCCATTGCCGGGGTGTGACGCATGGCTGGACCGGCTATCAGTAAAAGTCGTTGATATTGGCTCATGTAACACCTCCAAACGTTCCGGGATATCTAACTCCCCCCAGCACCTTTGCCTGTCACACCACCGACGATTGACTATCGCCTCAACTATCTGGATCAACACTATCAATATACGCCTGGATTCCAACCTCGGCGCGCATATGGTTGTTGGGGCGCGTCAGCGGCAACAGTGAGGATCTTGACTCGCTCACCTTCCCGATTATTCGCATTATGTAGGGATCACCCTTGCGCTGGCCCCGGCCGCGCTCGAGGCGTCATCGCAGACTATTCTTGATCTGGATAACCAACCGGTCGCACCGAAGGAGGTCATTTGTTTATGCACTGTGTCCTTTTCGAAATCCGCCGCTGTTCGATCTGATGCATGAAGGTAAATCGATCCGCGCCGTCATCGAGTTCCGATGAACTACCGGTCTGGGGCACGGCCCCAGGCACTTTTGTCAGACACCCTGAAACGGAGAAGCCAGCATGAGCACCTTGCAACTTCACCCTGCACTGGACAATGGTATCCAGCCCGCCGCCGCGAATTTCACAGGCGGCACCCTTCAATGCCTGTGTGCGACCGAMAAGGTCGAGGTCAAGATTGACGCACAAACCCTGCATAACCACGCGTGCGGCTGCAGCAAATGCTGGAAACCACAAAACGCGACATTCGCCGTCATCGCCGTGGTGCCTCGAGATAAGGTCAGCGTCACTGCCCACGGCGAAAAACTCGAGATTGTCGACGAATCCGCCACCATCCGGCGCCACGCCTGCAAGCAGTGTCACGCCCATCTCTTTGGGCGCATCGAGAACAAAGAGCATGCGTTTTATGGCCTGGACTTCGTCCACACCGAACTTTCGCCACAGCGCGGATGGGCTGCACCGGGATTCGCGGCGTTCGTGTCCTCCATCATCGAAACCGGCACACTGCCCGCGCAAATGAAGGCTATCCGCGAGCGCTTTCGCTCGCTCGGCCTGGAACCCTATGACTGCCTGTCCCCGGACTTGATGGA
>NZ_JBFULH010000598.1:0-2439 GCF_056400445.1 Pseudomonas sp. P5_B2
GCCGAATCCACCGTCCTCGGCGGCCGTCTTGGCCGAGTGGCACGGTCCGCACAGGCTCTGCCAGTTGGTYTTGTCCCAGAACAGGCCCATGTCGTTCTTGTGCGGGATGATGTGGTCGACATCGGTGGCCACGACTACCAATCCACGAGCCGAGCAATGAAAACAGAGCGGATGCTTGGCAAGGAAGCCAGCCCTGGCCTGCTGCCACTTGTAGTTGTAGTGGCGCTTGGTGCTGCTTTCCCTTGGCTTGGCTCGGGCCGCACTCTTCAGTAGATGAGCATGGTCATCGCAGTAGCGAGGGTTGCGGGTCAGGACATTGCAGCCTTGGGCATTGCACGGCTTCTGTGGCCTCAGCGGCATGGGGTGCCATCCATATAGGTTTAAGATATGGCATCAGGGTCGTCATCACTATCATCTGCCAGGGCCTGGATCAGTAGCAGTTGCTGCTCGGCCATCCTGTTGAGGATCGTTGTCTGCTGCTTCTGCTCGGCCAACACCTGGGTCAGCAGGCTTTCCAAGCAGCTGGGATGCTCGCTCATATGCCACCTTGCTCCACTTCTTTATCCAGTCACGCCGGGATGCACACCCACTGCAAGCCTTGGTAGTCATCGCTTTCCTAAAACTTGAAATATTGACGTGTCCCCGCTAAACCTTTAGGTCGTTCAGAGGAGGAAGTAGGGAGACACAAGATGCCCAATCGATTCGTWGTGGTAAACGCAAGACCAATGSAGCATGGMCAAGACAGCRGWAGCGMAMATCYAGCRMRTCGYGTWRCTCGCGGCTATCTCATCCTGGACAGGCATCAAGACCAAAGACTTCCAGACTGCTATATGARMCGSAATGAAGCCCAAGARGAATGCGATAGAAGAAATGAGRYGTAGCGCCGAAGCTGCGCCGCACTCACCTGCAGCACGCCTACCACTCCGCGACACAATTTGCTGATTCGCGAAACGTGTCGCACCTACTTACTCAGCTTCGGCTGAAGCACCACGCGAGCGATCATCACCAGCAGGCCCAGCACGCCATAGGCAATCGGCGGCAGCACAGCTTGCAGTGAAGGCAGGAGCTGTTCAGCGATACCCAGCACAGCGATAGCACCACCCACCTGAACGCTCTGCATCTTCAGCGCGTCTTTCCAGTTGTCGATCAGTTGCATGGTCACTCCTTAGGATTTGCGCCGTGATGGCTTTGGCTTGCTCATGAGGCCGACGGGTTGGTAACCGCTCCGGCGCTCTTCCCCACCCCAACTCCAGTCCTGTGTGAAGATGTACCGACGGCGGGCCCAGGCATACAGGACGACACCGCTATGCAGCGTTACGGTGAACAGTGAGGCGCTTGCACCACGGATCATTTCGCCGAGCAAGCCGAAGGCACCAATGGCCACCAGGTAGAACGCGATGGCGATGACCGGATGCTTTAGCAGGTCAACGGCACGCAGGTATTCCAGCGCAGCCAGTACCACGAAGATGCACAACACGGCATCCATGCCCGTAAGGATGATGTTCATGTCAGGTGCCTCGCGTTGCAACGAACTGCCCAAGTACAGCCTTCGCCGCAGGAATCAAGTTCATGGCCGTCAAGCCCAGCACGAAAGCCACACCGCAGAGCAGGTAGTCGTCTGACACCAGTTCCAGTTTTTGAACGAGGAACGCGGTCACCGGCTGTGTCAGGAAGATCGAGAAGAAAAACCCGGTCAGTACTGCGGTAGCGGCCTGGCCTCGGGTGAGGTCTTTCAGGAAGCCCAGCGACAGGATGGCGCCGACGAAACTGGCCGTCACAACGCCGTACTTCGCCACCAGCAAGCCGGCAGCAGTGCTCGTTGGTTCAGCCATTGGAGACTCCATAGAAATAAAAAGGCCCGCGCAAAGGCGGGCTAGTGGCTCCGTGCTATCGTCGAGATTCCTATAACCGCGACAAAGGACGTAACCATGAACAAAACAAGGACCGTGCAAACAGATCTGTTTGAGGCCAAAAGCCAAACAGGAAGGATCTACGTGATATCCGAACAAACCACCCAGATCATGAGCACCTTTTTGGACAACTCGAACACAGGCTGGATGAATGGAACCAAGCACTACAAAGTCAAAAGTGGCGGCTCCGCAAACAAGCTGAGCGAAACCGAATTTCACATCCTGGCATCAGGCGAGGACGCTACTCGCCTCTGACGGCAAGCTGTACGCTCTCATCAGAAAGCACGGTGACTTCAATCGGCTCGTGCTTTCGTTTTAGATACTCATACAGCGCGAGTTCGACGCTGGCGGGTATCAGTACTCCCTTGATGCTCACGCCAGCGTCATCCATCACAACCTCATTCTGTCCATAGGCGGCAATACCTAGGCTCAGGGTCGATTCGCCGCCACCTTTGAAGTTAAGGGTCATATCGCTGACGACACTCGACAGGTTAATGCCGTCCACCAACAGAACGCCTCGGTTGAATTC
>NZ_JBFULH010000599.1:0-2432 GCF_056400445.1 Pseudomonas sp. P5_B2
GATCTGGGAACAGACTTATATCCACGGTGTTCCGCAAGAGCCGATGAAGATCGTTGGCGAGAGCGAAACTACGGGTACCCAGATTCACTTCAAGCCATCGGCTGAAACCTTCAAGAATATCCACTTCAGCTGGGACATCCTGGCCAAGCGGATTCGTGAACTGTCCTTCCTCAACTCCGGTGTCGGCATCGTCCTCAAGGATGAGCGCAGCGGCAAGGAAGAGCTGTTCAAGTACGAAGGTGGCCTGCGTGCGTTTGTTGAATACCTGAACACCAACAAGACTGCGGTCAACCAGGTGTTCCACTTCAACATTCAGCGTGAAGACGGCATCGGCGTAGAAATCGCCCTGCAGTGGAACGACAGCTTCAACGAGAACCTGTTGTGCTTTACCAACAACATTCCTCAGCGCGACGGCGGTACTCACCTGGTGGGTTTCCGTTCCGCACTGACGCGTAACCTGAACACCTACATCGAAGCTGAAGGTCTGGCGAAGAAGCACAAGGTCGCGACCACCGGTGACGATGCCCGTGAAGGCCTGACCGCGATCATTTCGGTRAAAGTRCCGGATCCGAAGTTCAGCTCSCAGACCAAAGACAAGCTGGTSTCTTCCGAAGTGAAGACYGCRGTCGARCAGGARATGGGCAAGTACTTCTCCGACTTCCTSCTGGAAAACCCGAACGAAGCCAAGCTGGTCGTCGGCAAGATGATCGATGCGGCACGTGCGCGTGAAGCTGCGCGCAAAGCCCGTGAGATGACCCGTCGCAAAGGCGCGCTGGATATTGCGGGCCTGCCGGGCAAACTGGCTGACTGCCAGGAAAAAGACCCTGCCCTGTCCGAACTGTACCTGGTGGAAGGTGACTCTGCTGGCGGCTCCGCCAAGCAGGGACGCAACCGCCGCACCCAGGCCATCCTGCCGCTCAAGGGCAAGATCCTGAACGTCGAGAAGGCGCGCTTCGACAAGATGATCTCTTCGCAAGAAGTGGGCACCTTGATCACCGCGCTGGGCTGTGGCATTGGCCGCGACGAGTACAACATCGCCAAGCTGCGGTACCACAACATCATCATCATGACCGATGCTGACGTCGACGGTTCGCACATCCGTACCCTGCTGCTGACCTTCTTCTTCCGTCAGCTGCCGGAGCTGATCGAGCGCGGCTATATCTACATCGCCCAGCCGCCGCTGTACAAGGTCAAGAAAGGCAAGCAAGAGCAATACATCAAAGACGACGACGCCATGGAAGAGTACATGACGCAGTCGGCCCTTGAAGATGCGAGCCTGCATCTGAACGAGGACGCTCCGGGTATTTCCGGACCTGCCCTCGAGCGTCTGGTGAATGACTTCCGTCTGGTGATGAAGACCCTCAAGCGTCTGTCGCGTCTGTACCCGCAGGAGCTGACAGAGCACTTCATCTACCTGCCAGCGGTGAGCATGGATCAACTGTCCGATCATGCAGCGATGCAAGATTGGCTGGCTCAATACGAAGTTCGCCTGCGCACCGTCGAGAAATCTGGCCTGGTGTACAAAGCCAGCCTGCGTGAAGACCGTGAACGTAACGTCTGGCTGCCAGAGGTCGAACTGATCTCCCACGGCCTGTCGAACTACGTCACCTTCAACCGCGACTTCTTCGGCAGCAACGACTATAAGACGGTCGTTTCCCTGGGCGCTCAATTGAGCACCCTGCTCGACGACGGCGCTTATATCCAGCGTGGCGAACGCAAGAAGCCGGTCACTGAGTTCAAGGAAGCCCTTGAATGGCTGATGGCTGAAAGCACCAAGCGTCACACTATMCAGCGATACAAAGGTCTTGGTGAAATGAACCCGGATCAGCTGTGGGAAACCACCATGGACCCAGCACAGCGCCGGATGCTCAAAGTGACCATCGAAGACGCCATTGGCGCAGACCAGATCTTCAACACCCTGATGGGTGATGCGGTCGAACCTCGCCGTGACTTCATCGAAAGCAACGCCCTGGCGGTTTCTAACCTGGACTTCTGATCCAGTGTAGGTGGGCAAAGTTATTTGCCCTTTCGACCAAAGTTAAGTGGTTCGGCCAATGTTAGTGGCCAGAGACAAAGACAAACCCCAGTAGATCTCGTATCTCCTGGGGTTTTCTTTTGGCTGCTCAAAGAGACACCTATTGATAGACTAGAAAAATTTAGCGCCCGAGATGTGCGCTAGCAGTAATCAAAAGGAATTTCTCATGTCCGCCCTCTCCAGCCTGCTCGAAACCTATCGCTCCGCTTCAGCTTCTGAGCGTGAAAAAGGCACCTACTTCGAAGAGCTGATCTGCACCTACCTGCGCAATGAGGCGACTTACCGCGATCTGTACGAGCAGGTGTGGGCGTATTCCAGCTGGGCAAAGGAACAAGGGCTAGACGGTCGTGATACCGGTATCGACCTAGTAGCAAAAACTCAGGGTACGGGTGAATAC
>NZ_JBFULH010000600.1:0-2423 GCF_056400445.1 Pseudomonas sp. P5_B2
TCCTTGTACACACCGTTTGCCCGGATGACTGCCAAGGCACTGTTGAATCGCTCAGCCAGGGCTTTGTCGCCTTTACGCACTGCAATCCCCACACCATCACCGAAGTACTTTGGGTCTCTCAGCGGTTCGCCCGCAAATGCGTAGCCTTTACCGTTGGGTGTGTCGAGGAATCCCATTTGAATCGCGACATCGTCTCCCTGAACAGCTTCGAGTCGGCCGGCAATCAAATCCAGATAGGCTTCATTGAGCGACGCGTAGCGGACAACCTGGGCACCTAAGGGAGCGAGAACTTCCGTGGCAAAGCGGTCATGGATCCCCGCACGTTGAACCCCAACTCGCTTACCCGACAATCCCGAAAAGTTGGTACCCAAGTTGCTGCCCTCACGCATCACCAAGCGGCCGGCTGATTGATAGTAGCGATTGGTGAAGTCGACTGATTTCTTCCGCTCCTCACTAATGGTCAAGGAGGAAATGATCGCATCCACCTTCTTCACCTTCAGTGAAGGGATCAACCCATCGAATTCCTGCTCCACCCACTGGCACTTGACCTGCATCTGCGCACACAAGGCGTTTCCAATGTCGTAATCAAACCCGACAATTTCTCCTTTATCTGTTTTTGAAGCGAAGGGCGGGTAGGCAGCCTCAATACCAATTCGTAGGCTATCCGCCGCACAGGCGTGAGAGGCTATTAGAAGGGCAAGCGCTGAGCTGGAGAGCAGAACGGAAAGCTTTTTTATTTTCATGATTTCGCTCCGAGGATAATCTCGCGCGCTCCGGTTGGGCACGCGCGAGTTGGGTAAAACGAAGGGATCAACCGTTCATGGATGCCAGAGCACAACTGGAGATCTGTGCATCCTGTACAGCGACACCAGTCAGGTCGACCAATGTGATCTGATCATCGCTTTCACGTCCTTTCACACGGCCGGCCAGCAATGCGCCAAGCTCAGCCAACTGATCGTCCCGAATCAGGCCTGCCTTCAGTGCGTGCGAGATCTCCCCGTACTGACTGCACTGATAGATGGAGTCCACAATGATGCGATCAGCCCGGGCGACTAGAGCCGCATCCAGCTCTTGCTTGCCAGGGGCATCAGCACCTACCGCTGTGATATGGGTCCCTGGTTGAACCCACTCGCTCTTAAGTAGAGGCTCGCGCGATGGCGTGACGCAGATGATTAGGTTTGCGGAACGTGCGACATCCTCGGGGTTGAGAGTGGTTTGCACCTCATAACCCAGCGCTTCTGCGAACGTCTTATAGGCCTCAAGCTCAGCATCATCACGGCCCCACACCACAACCTTGCGACAGTCGGTAACAGAATGGAGCTGCTCCAAATGCATCCGTGCCTGCATGCCAGCTCCCACGATACCGATTGCCTTCACCTCGCGTGGAGCCAACAGACGCGCAGCAATTTGCCCGGCGAGCGCTGTGCGGATGCAAGTCAGCCAACCTTCGTCCTGCAACAAAGCGAGAGGCTGTCCGGTAGTCGCGGACAGCACCATCATCAGTCCATCGTTGCTCTCCAAGCCTTTGGCTGGGTTGTCGTAAAAGCCCGTGGAAATCTTCACAGTGAAGGTATCGCTGCCTTTAACGTAGGCAGACTTAACGCAGCAATCACCGTTGGCCTCGACAAACGAAAATGCTTGGACTGGTGGTACTTGTACCTCGCCGTTGGAGAAAGCTATGAAGCCTTCCTCCAAGCGTTTTACGGCCAGATTCAAGTCGAGTTGGGAAATGATCTGTTGTTTGTTGAAGACTTTCATTTAACGGCTCCGAGGAATTTTTCGAGGAGGATGTTGCGACCGCAAATGACCACCGCAACACGTTTGCCACGGTATTCCTTCGCCAGTTTATTCATGCTGGCCACCGCGACGCCTGCGGCACCTTCGATGATCCAGCGCTCACAGCTTGCGACATCGCGCATTGCTGCTTTGATTTCTTCCTCGCTAACCAGCACGGTGCGGGACAACAAGGTTTGGCAGAGTGGGAAAGTAATGYTGCCTGGTTCGATACCACCGGCAGTGCCGTCAGAGATGGTGTCATCCTCGTTCATCTCGATAATCTCGCCGGCTTCGAGAGAACGTTGCATGGTCGGTGCATTAGCTGGCCAGCAACCGATGATCTCGATGTTCGGATTGAGGGCTCGCAGAGCAGCGCCAATACCGGAAACCATCCCGCCACCACCTACCGCCACGAACACAGCGTCAAGGTCAGGAGCTTGTTCGAACAACTCGACTCCGATCGTGCCTTGGCCGGCGATGATTTCTGGATCGTTGTATGGAGAAACGAAAGGTTTACCCTGAATGGCAGCTTGGCGTGCTGCTTCCAATTCAACGCTCAACGGGTCGAGATCGAGGCTGACGACTTCAGCGCCAAGAGCACGGATGGCATCCAACTTGTAGGCGGAGGCAGAGGTAGTGGTATAGAC
>NZ_JBFULH010000601.1:0-2421 GCF_056400445.1 Pseudomonas sp. P5_B2
AACGTGTCGTATGACAGAAAGTGGCTGCTCAGTACCGAGAACAGCGCAATCATCGCCAGCAAGGCACCGGCCAGGCCCAGGTAGGTGCCCAGACCGTAGAAATTGCCACTACGTTTGCCGGCAGAAGATGCAGTTTTCATGGAAGGTCCTTAGGCGCTGCTTCGTTGAGCAACGCATCACGTTTTTGGTAGCCGGCAAAAGCGGCGGCAAGCAAGTCATCCTGAGTCCAGCTGTCGCGCTCGAACGTGTCGATCAGGCGCCCCGCCGAAAGCACCCCGATCCGGTCGCAGATCAGCATCAGCTCGCGCAAGTCACTGGACACCACCACCAGCGCCTTGCCCTGTCGAGTCAGCTCGCCGAGCAGCGCATAAATGTCGAATTTGGCGCCGACATCGATGCCACGGGTTGGCTCGTCAAACAACATCACCGAGCAATCGCGCTCCAGCCAGCGGCCGATTACGACCTTCTGCTGATTACCACCCGAGAGCTCGGAGACCAATTGCGTCAGGCTCGAACTGCGAATGCGCATGGCGTCGATCTGACGCTGGGCCAACGCCATCTCGTCGCCGTTGTTTACGAAACCGCCACTGGAAATCACCGGCATGTTGCCCAAGGCAATGTTGGCGCTGATTGATTGGGTCAGCAGCAAGCCTTCGCCCTTGCGGTCTTCCGTGATCAGGGCGATACCGTGACTTACCGCATCGGCTGGCGAACGGATACTCACCACCTGAGCCGGCGACCCCAGCGCGATCGTGCCGCTGTCGGCGGTGTCGGCACCGAAGACCAGACGCAACAACTCGGTGCGCCCTGCCCCGATCAATCCGGAGATCCCGTAGATTTCGCCAGCGCGAACCTCGAAAGACACATCGCGAACCTTATCGGAGCGGGTCAGGCCTTTGACCGTCAACGCAGGAGCGCCGATCTTTCGCGGCCCCAAGTCCATGTGTTCGCCGAGCTCACGACCGACCATCAAGGTCACCAGTTGCTCGCTGTTGTAATTGGCCATCGGCTCGACGCAAACCAGGTTGCCATCGCGCAAAACTGCAATGCGCTGGGCGACCCGCGCCAATTCTTCGAGGCGGTGGGAAATGTAGATAATCGCCACGCCGCGAGCCCGCAAGCGCGTGATCTGTTCGAATAGCATCTCGACTTCGCGCGTGGTGAGCATCGCGGTCGGTTCGTCGAGGATCAGCACATGGCAGTCGCCGATCAGATTGCGGGCGATCTCGACCATTTGCTGATGGCCAATGCCGAGGTCGCCGACCAGAGTGTCCGGGTCGATCGCGTCGAGGCCAACCTGGGCCATGGCTTCGATCGCCGCTTTGCGCAATTGCTTGCGGCTGATCCAGCCGCCATGGCTGGGCAGATTGTCGAGGAACAGGTTCTCCGCCACCGACAGGGTCGGCAACAGATTGAGTTCTTGCATGACCATGCGGATGCCCAGGTCTTCGGCCTGGGTCCGGCTGCCGGGGCGGTAATCCTGACCCTGGAACTGCATCCGGCCGGTGGTTGGTATCACCAACCCACCGATGATCTTCGACAGCGTGCTTTTTCCCGCACCATTCTCGCCGGTCAGCGCCAGCACTTCACCGGGTATCAGCGCAAGATCGATGCCGGTCAAGACGGGTTGAGCATAAGTCTTGCCGATACCGCTGACCGTCAGGACAGCGTTCGGGACGCAAACGGACATAAAACTCTCCACGTGCTCGCCCAGGCAGGCGAGCACTGTTGTGTCGCCAGAAGGCTTACTTGGTGACCAGCTCCACCGGAGTTTCGATCACGCCGTTGGTGCCGCTGTCGACTTTTTCGCCCTTGATGATTTTCAGCGCAGTCTCGATACCGAACACCGCTTGCCTGGCGGCAAACTGGTCAGCGGTCGCCAAAACGCGGCCATCGTTGAGCATTGGCTTGATGGCATTGATGTTGTCGTACCCGACCACTTGCACCTTGCCAGCCTTACCCGCTGCACGCACGGCGGAAACGACACCGACAGCCATGCTGTCGTTACCGGCCAGCAAGGCTTTGACATTCGGGTATTCGCTGAGGATCGAAGCGGCAACTTTATTGCCCTTGTCGATCTCCCAGTCACCCGACTGCACCGAGACGACCTTGATCTGCGCCGCTTCCATCGCATCCTTGAAACCGGCGGTACGGGCCTGGGCGTTGGTCGTGGTGGACACGCCTTCAATGATGCCGACTTCGTCACCGGCCTTCAGCTGCTTGGCCAGGTACTCGCCGACCAGGCGCGCGCCTTTGCGATTATCCGGGCCTACAAACGGCACCGTGATGTTCTTGCTTTTGACGACGGCCGGATCCAGTTGGTTGTCGATGTTGATCACGGTAATACCAGCATCAATGGCTTTCTTGATCACCGGAACCATGGCCTTGGAATCTGCCGGTGCGATGACCAGCGCATTGACC
>NZ_JBFULH010000602.1:0-2420 GCF_056400445.1 Pseudomonas sp. P5_B2
CATCTGCGATGAGAGCGTAGTCCAGTTTGACCTCCTCAAAGGACATGAATGGCTGTGTCTAATGTCGATGCCATTTCGGCAGATGGCGGTGGCCTTTACCTCGTGACCAGTCATCAGTCATGAGTTGAATCGACGTAGATGCCCGTTGTATCTGCTCTCGAATAATGTTAAGTAGCTGTTTTAGAACAAAATTATTTTCTATGGGGGCTTCCCGGACGGCGTGAAAGTTGGTAAATTTCCGCCCACACGCAGCAACAGCTACAGGGGCGTCGCCAAGCGGTAAGGCAGCAGGTTTTGATCCTGCCATGCGTTGGTTCAAATCCAGCCGCCCCTGCCATATTCTGTATAAAAAAACGCCAGCACCCAACCGGTCTGGCGTTTTTTTATGCCCGTCACTTGCTCTCCAGGCGATACGCCTCAGCGTTCGACCGACTTCGCGCCCTGAACTTGTTGATCCGCATGGTAAGACGAGCGCACCAACGGGCCGGACGCGACGTTCTTGAATCCCATGCGCAGGCCTTCCTCGGCAAACCAGGAAAACACGTCCGGGTGCACGAAACGCTGGACCGGCAAGTGGCTGCGCGACGGTTGCAGGTACTGGCCGAGCGTGAGCATGTCGACGTCGTGCTCACGCATTCGCTGCATGACCTCGATCACTTCCTCGTCGGTTTCGCCAAGGCCCAGCATCAGGCCGGATTTGGTTGGTACGGTAGGGACCAGCAACTTGAATTTCTGCAACAGGTCCAGTGACCATTCAAAATCCGATCCGGGTCGCGCTGCTTTATACAGGCGCGGCACCGTTTCCAGATTGTGGTTGAACACATCCGGCGGCTCAGTTGCAGTGATCGCCAGCGCAACGTCCATACGCCCCCGGTAATCCGGAACCAGCGTTTCCAGTTGCACGCCCGGCGAGCGCTTGCGGATTTCACGCAGGCAATCGACAAAGTGCTGGGCGCCGCCGTCGCGCAGGTCGTCGCGGTCCACCGACGTGATCACCACGTACTYCAGGCGCAGGTCGGCGATGGCCACTGCGAGGTTCATCGGCTCGTCGGCATCCAATGGTTTCGGTCGTCCATGGCCGACATCGCAGAACGGGCAACGGCGGGTGCAGATGTCACCCATGATCATGAAGGTCGCCGTGCCCCCGGAAAAACACTCGCCGAGGTTCGGGCAGGAGGCTTCTTCACAGACACTGTGCAGCTTGTGTTTGCGCAGAAGCTGCTTGATCCGGTCGACCTCGGGAGAGATCGGCATGCGTACGCGGATCCAGTCGGGTTTACGCGGGAACTCATCGGTCGGGATGATCTTGACCGGAATCCGCGCGACCTTTTCTGCACCGCGCAGTTTGATGCCGACTTGCATTTTGGCCGGGGCGGTGCCGGTTGATTCCACGATTGGGTTCATGTTTATTTTCTTTTGCTCGAGAGGGCAGAGGCGAGTTCCACAGCTTGTCCGCCAAAAAACAATCCAATGTGGGATCGAGCCTGCTCGCGATGACGGTGGATCATTCARCATTGATGTCGACTGACATTCCGCCATCGCGAGCAGGCTCACTCCTACAGGGATTGGGGGTGGCTGATCAGTCGCGGTAAACCGGGAAATCGCTGCACATCGCGGCGGCTTGTTTGGCGATTTGCGCCTCGACATCGGCATCACCAAGGTGATCGAGCAAGTCACAGATCCAGCCCGCCAGTTCGATGCTCTGGGCTTCCTTGAAACCACGGCTGGTGATCGCCGGCGTACCAATGCGCAACCCCGAGGTCACGAACGGCGATTGCGGATCATTGGGCACGGCGTTTTTGTTCACTGTAATCCCGGCTCGGCCGAGGGCGGCGTCGGCGTCTTTACCGGTCAGGCCCTGACGAATCAGACTGACCAGGAACAGGTGGTTGTCGGTACCGCCGGACACCACGTCGAACCCACGGTCGATAAACACTTTGGCCATCGCCTGGGCATTGAGGATCACCTGCGCCTGATAGGTTTTGAAACCCGGCTCCAGCGCTTCCTTGAAGCACACCGCTTTGGCGGCGATCACATGCATCAGCGGGCCGCCCTGACCACCGGGGAACACCGCCGCGTTGAGTTTTTTCTCCAGTTCCGGATTAGCCTTGGCCAGGATCAAGCCGCCACGAGGACCGCGCAGGGTTTTGTGGGTGGTCGTGGTGACGACGTCGGCGAATGGAATCGGGTTGGGGTACAAACCGGTCGCCACCAGCCCCGCAACGTGGGCCATGTCGACAAACAGGTAAGCACCGACTTTGTCGGCAATCTCACGGAAACGTGGGAAGTCCAAGGTCTTCGAATAAGCGGAGAACCCGGCGATGATCATTTTCGGCTTGTGCTCGACCGCCATGCGCTCGACTTCGTCGTAATCAATCAGCCCGGTCGCGGTGTCGATACCGTACTGCACGGCGTTGTAG
>NZ_JBFULH010000603.1:0-2414 GCF_056400445.1 Pseudomonas sp. P5_B2
CATCCATCAATGTTGAATATACCGGCCGCTTCGCGAGCAAGCCCGCTCCCACAATGACCATGTGTGATATCAAGGAACAGATTTTGCTGTCAGATGTGATCGGCGCCATTGCGTCGGCGTCATTACTGGCTCAATTTAGCGTCATTGCCTCGGAAGGCCTTCGCACTTCATGTCATCGACTCCTCTCAGTCAGTCTCTGCGTCGCCTCTGGGCGCTGGATAAATTCAGCTACAGCGTGCGGGTGTTCATTGCCCTGACCGGCAGCATGGCGGTCTGTTGGTATCAGGATGAAATGGGACTGCTAATCCCGTTGTTCCTGGGGATCATCGCCAGTGCCCTGGCCGAAACCGACGACAGTTGGCAGGGCCGTCTCAACGCACTCGCCGTGACGCTGGTGTGTTTCAGCGTCGCCGCCTTCTCCGTCGAACTGCTTTTCCCCTACCCCTATATCTTCGTCATCGCCCTGGCCCTGGCCAGTTTTTGCCTGACCATGCTCGGCGCCCTAGGCGAGCGCTATGGCGCCATTGCCTCGGCGACGCTGATTCTGTCGGTCTACACCATGATCGGCGTCGACCAGCGCGGTGGCGCGGTCACCGATTTCTGGCACGAACCGGTGCTGCTGGTGGCCGGCGCGGCCTGGTACGGATTGCTGTCGGTGCTGTGGCAGGCGATGTTTTCCAACCAGCCGGTGCAGCAGAGCCTGGCGCGATTGTTCCGCGAATTGGGTTACTACCTGAAGCTGAAATCGTCGTTGTTCGAGCCGATCCGGCAGATGGATGTGGAAGCACGCCGCCTGGAACTGGCCCAGCAGAACGGTCGTGTGGTGGCGGCCTTGAATGCCGCCAAGGAAATCATTTTGCACCGGGTCGGCAACGGGCGTCCGGGATCGAAAGTCAGTCGCTACCTGAAACTGTACTTCCTCGCTCAGGACATCCATGAGCGCGCCAGTTCTTCGCATTACCCCTACAACGCACTCGCCGAGGCGTTTTTCCACAGCGACGTGCTGTTCCGCTGTCAGCGTCTGCTGCGTCAGCAAGGCAAGGCCTGCCGCGCCTTGGCCGAGTCGATCCAGATGCGTCAGCCGTTCGTCTATGACGCGGGCTTTGCCGAAGCCCTGAGCGATCTGCACGCCTCCATCGAACACCTGCGCATCCAGAGCAACCCCGCCTGGCGCGGGCTGTTGCGTTCGCTGCGGGCGCTGGCGGCCAACCTCGCTACACTCGACCATTTGCTCAGCGATGCCAGCAACCCGGAAGCCCTGGCCGATGCTGCCGACAGTAGCCTGCTGGATCGTTCGCCGCGCAGCCTCAAAGATGTGTGGGTACGCTTGCGCACGCAACTGACGCCGACGTCGCTGCTGTTCCGCCATGCACTGCGATTGCCCCTGGCGTTGAGCATCGGCTACGGCATGGTGCATTTGATTCACCCGTCCCAGGGTTACTGGATCATCCTCACCACACTGTTCGTTTGCCAGCCGAACTACGGCGCCACCCGACGCAAACTCGGTCAACGGATCATCGGCACCGCAATCGGCCTGACGATGGCGTGGGCGCTGTTCGATCTGTTCCCCAATCCGTTGATCCAGTCGTGCTTCGCGATTGCCGCCGGCGTGGTGTTCTTTACCAACAGAACCACTCGCTACACCTTGGCTACGGCGGCGATCACCTTGATGGTGCTGTTCTGCTTCAACCAGGTCGGCGACGGTTATGGGCTGTTCCTGCCGCGACTGCTCGATACCCTGCTCGGCAGCCTGATCGCCGGGCTCGCGGTGTTCCTGTTCCTGCCGGACTGGCAGGGTCGACGACTGAACAAAGTGCTGGCCAACACCCTGACCTGCAACAGCATTTACCTGCGTGAGATCATGCAGCAATACGCCGCCGGCAAAAGTGACGACCTGGCTTATCGCCTGGCTCGACGCAATGCGCACAACGCGGATGCTGCGCTGTCGACGACGCTGGCCAACATGCTCATGGAGCCAGGGCATTTCCGGAAGGAAGCGGATGTCGGGTTTCGTTTTCTGGTGCTGTCGCACACGTTGCTCAGCTATTTGTCCGGACTGGGCGCGCATCGTGAAACCCCGCTACCAGCAGATGTGCGCGAGCAATTGATTGAGGGGGCCGGCGTGAGCCTGGCGGCCAGCATCGACGAAATCGCCCAGGGTCTGGCGAGCAAACAGCCGATCGCGATTCAGAGTGACGCGGAAGAGGCGCTGGCCAATTCGCTTGAACAGATGCCCGATGAAATTGATGAAGGGCAGCGGCTGGTGCAAACGCAGTTGGCGTTGATTTGTCGGCAGCTTGGGCCATTGCGAACGCTGGCGGCGCACTTGATCAAAGACACCAGCGAAGCCTGAGATGTGTATTGCCTGGACCGGCCTCTTCGCGAGCAAGCCCGCTCCCACATTCGACCGTATT
>NZ_JBFULH010000604.1:0-2409 GCF_056400445.1 Pseudomonas sp. P5_B2
CCCCATGACCATATGAAAATGGGCTACGACGAAATAGGTGTCCGAGAGGGGAATATCCACGATCACATTGCCGAGAAACAACCCGGTCAGACCGCCCACCAGGAAGGTGACAATAAAGGCCAGGGCAAACAGCATCGGCACGGTCAGATGGATGTCGCCCCGCCACAGGGTCAGCACCCAGTTGTAGACTTTCAGCGCGGTCGGCACCGCGATGATCAAGGTGGTGACGGCGAAGAAAAAGCCAAAATACGGGTTCATTCCGCTGACATACATATGGTGTGCCCAGACCACAAAGCTGAGTACGCCAATCGCAATAATGGCCCACACCATCATTCGGTAACCGAAGATATTTTTACGCGCATGCGTGCTGATCAAGTCGGAGACCAGACCAAACGCAGGGAGAGCAACGATGTAGACCTCCGGGTGGCCGAAGAACCAGAACAGGTGCTGGAATAATATCGGGCTGCCACCCTGATGATCGACCTGCTGCCCCAGCGAGATCATCGCCGGCATAAAGAAGCTGGTGCCCAACAGCTTGTCGAACAGCATCATGACCGCACTGACAAACAACGCCGGGAAAGCCAGCAAGGCCATAATCGAGGCCATGAAGATTCCCCATACGGAGAGCGGCATGCGAAACAATGTCATGCCGTGCGTACGCGCCTGCAACACTGTGGTGACATAGTTCAAGCCGCCCATGGTGGCTGCGACAATAAAAATCGCCAGTGAGACAAGCATCATGACGATGCCCCACTCGACCCCTGGTGTCCCCTGAGAAATGGACTGTGGCGGATAGAGCGTCCAGCCAGAACCGGTGGGGCCGCCCGGGACAAAGAAACTGGAGAGCAATACCACTACCGCCAGCAGGTAGAACCAGTAACTCAGCATGTTGACATAGGGGAAGACCATGTCGCGGGCGCCCAYCATGAGCGGGATCAGATAGTTACCGAAGCCACCCAGAAACAAGGCCGTCAGCAAGTAAATGACCATGATCATGCCGTGCATGGTCATTGCCTGATAGTAAGTACTGGCGTCCATGAACGCCAGGCTGCCGGGGAAGCCAATCTGTATGCGCATCAAGCCGGACAACACCACGGCGATTACGCCCACGAATATAGCCGTCAATGAATATTGAATGGCGATGACCTTGTGGTCCTGACTCCAGATATATTTGGTCAGGAAGCTTTTGGGTTCGTGCAGTGTTTCTGTTTCAGCTTGCTCCGCATAAGCCATCACGTAATCCTCCTGTCGAAGGTTCGGTGCATTCCTGGCTGCTTTACGGCTACTTCCCTGGCTCCGCCTTGCTCGTATCGGCGTCGGCATTCGCTTTGGATTTGATGAAAGCGATCAGTGCATTCAACTCCTGATCACTCGGAGCAAGGGCCGGCATCACGGCTGCATAGCCTTTGACGATTTTGGCGCCGGGATCAAGAACTGAATCCTTTATATAAACTTCATCGACCTTGACGCTCGTACCGTCGGCCAGGGTTTCTGTCTTGCCATACAGACCCTGCCAGCTGGGGCCGACACCCTTGCTGCCATCGACACTGTGGCAGGCCAGACAGCCGAGCGAACCGGCCAGCCGCTGCCCCTGCGTCGCCAGGTCGTCACCTGGGCCGGACGCGTCGCTGGCAGAAGGTTCATTGCCTTGCCCGGCAGCACCCAGCGATTTGATCAGGGCGACGAGGGCGCCCAGTTCATCGTCATTGAGAGTATAGGCCACCATGACCGGCGGGTAGCCCTGTACCAGTCGGGCCTTCGGATCGAGGATCGACTCTTTCAGGTAGGCCTCATCGACGCGCACACTGGTGCCATCGGCAAGTTGTTCAGTGCGGCCATACAACCCCTTCCATCCCGGGCCGAGACTGGAATTGCCATCCTGGCTATGGCAGGCACCGCAGCCGTATTTTTCGACCAGCAGGCGACCTTTTTCCAGCACGCTGTCCCGGCTGGGTTTGGCGGCTGCCGTTAATGTCTGAGCAAAAGTCGGTTGGCTGTTCAGCCATTGATCGAAGGCGCTTTGCTCTTCCATGATCATGTGGCCGCGCATGTTGTAATGACCTACACCACAAAACTCAGCGCAAAGGATTTCATATTTCCCTGCTTTGGTCGGCGTAAACCAAAAGTACGACACCATCCCCGGCACCATGTCCATCTTGCTGCGAATTTGCGGCACATAGAAATTGTGCAATACATCCTTGGAGCGCAGTAATACTTTCACTGGCTTATCGAGCGGAAGGCGAACTTCATTGTTTCGTATAAGCACATCGTCTTGCCCGACGGGATCCTTGGGGTCAAGGCCGAAGGGATTGGTGGCATCAACAAACTTGATATCCGATTTGCCCAGCTTCCCGTCCTGGCCGGGAAAACGAAAGGCCCACTGCCACTGCTGAGCGACCACTTCAAGTT
>NZ_JBFULH010000605.1:0-2406 GCF_056400445.1 Pseudomonas sp. P5_B2
TGATGCCATCGCCAGCAARCTGKGCTCCTACATACTTGCCAGCATGGCCCAAACCCTATAACGGGAGAAGAGCATGAGCCGCGCATTCGTCAACGAAGATAACGCCGCCGCGCAAGCCGATCAGCCTGTCGAACGGCAGGTCAGCGCGCAGCCCAATTACGTCACGCCCACGGGGCTGGCCCAATTGCAGGCGAAAGTGTCGGAACTGCAACACCTGCACAGCGAGCAATCGGCCAAAGGGGAGCAAGCAGACAAGCAGCGCCAAGCGGACCTTGAGCGCGATTTGCGGTATTTCAACCAGCGCTTGCAAAGTGCTCAGGTCGTGACCGCTGCCAGCTCGACTGAAAAAGTGCAGATCGGCAGCCGTGTGACGTTCGCTGACGAACACGACATTAGTCAAACCGTGCAGTTGGTGGGTGAAGACCAGGCCGACGCTGCGGCGGGCCTGATCAATTGGGGTTCACCGTTGGGCCGGGCGTTGCTCGGGGCGCAACTGGGCGATGAGGTGCTGTGGCAACGTCCGGTGGGTGATCAACTGATCGAGATCACCCGCATCGAACCGGCCTAAACCACGCCTTGGGCGAGCATGGCGTCGGCGACTTTGACAAAGCCGGCGATGTTCGCGCCTTTGACATAGTTGATCCGGCCGTTCTCTTCACCGTAATGCACGCAAGCATGGTGGATCGATTGCATGATCGCATGGAGCTTGTTGTCGACTTCGCCACCCGTCCACAGCAGGCGCATGGCATTCTGCGACATCTCCAGCCCGCTCACCGCCACCCCACCCGCGTTGGAAGCCTTGCCCGGTGCGAACAGAATCCCCGCCTCGATAAACAGGTCCACAGCCTCCAGGGTCGTCGGCATGTTGGCCCCTTCCGCCACACAGATACAGCCGTTGCGTAGCAATGTACGGGCCGCCTCGGCGTCCAGTTCGTTTTGTGTTGCGCATGGCAGCGCGATGTCGCAACTCAGCGTCCACGGGTGATGGCCCGCCAGGAACTCCAGACCGAAACGGCCGGCCAGTTCACTGATGCGTCCGCGCTGGACATTTTTCAGCTCCAGCACCGCCTGCCATTGCTCTTCGGTCAAACCGCTTTCGCAGTAGAGCGTGCCTTCGGAGTCGGACAGCGAAACCACTACGCCCCCCAGGTCCATGACCTTGCGCGCCGCATATTGCGCGACGTTACCGGATCCCGAGATTGCAACTCGCTTGCCTTCAACGGTTTCACCGTTGCGCTTGAGCATCTCCTCGGCGAAGTACACGCAGCCAAAACCAGTGGCTTCCGGGCGAATCAGGCTGCCGCCATAGCTGGGGCCCTTGCCGGTCAGCACGCTGGTGAACTGGTTGCTCAGGCGCTTGTATTGACCGAACAGGAAGCCGATTTCGCGGGCACCGACGCCGATATCACCGGCCGGCACGTCAACGTCAGCGCCAATGTGACGGTACAACTCGCTCATGAACGCCTGGCAGAAGCGCATGACTTCAGCGTCGCTCTTACCTTTGGGATCGAAGTCCGAACCACCTTTGCCCCCGCCCATGGGCAGCGATGTCAGCGAGTTTTTGAACGTCTGTTCGAAGGCGAGGAACTTCAATACGCCAAGGTTCACCGAAGGATGGAAACGCAGCCCGCCCTTGTAGGGACCGATCGCGCTGTTCATCTGGATACGGAAGCCGCGATTGACCTGCACTTTGCCTTGATCATCGACCCAGGAAACCCGGAAAACGACCGCACGCTCAGGCTCGCAAATCCGCTCCAGAATACCGGAGGTCAAATAGTGCGGGTTGGCTTCGAGAAATGGCCACAGGCTGCGCAGGACTTCTTCCACGGCTTGGTGGAATTCAGGTTGGTCAGGGTCGCGTTTTTTCAGACGGGCAAGGAAGGATTCGACGGATTCGATCATGGAACAGTCTCGGCAGATTTATTTTCGTTGGAAGAGATTGGGGCCGGACTCTAGCAAACAGAATGCGCACAATGACAGCGCCGAATGTCGCAATTATGAAATTAAATGGTGCGCTGAGTATAAATAAGTCCGGTTATCGGACGGTTTTTGCACCGTAACAGGGAGCAACCCTTCGAGTGTTGCACCATCAGTGACACCGCTTCGCGAGCAGGCTCGCTCCCACAGAAGATTTGTGTCGATCACATAATCCCTGTGGAGTGTGCCTCCTGCGCGCGATGGACACACCACGGTGCAACTGAGCCCATAAAAAACGGAGCCAGAAGGCTCCGTTTTTCATATAACCAACCCGGATCAGGCCAGTTTTTTGTGCCGTACACGATGCGGTTGGGTAGCCGCTTCGCCAAGACGCTTGCGGCGATCGGCTTCGTATTCGGTGTAGTTACCTTCGAAGAACACCGCTTGCGAGTCGTCTTCGTACGCCAGGATGTGCGTCGCGACGCGGTC
>NZ_JBFULH010000606.1:0-2400 GCF_056400445.1 Pseudomonas sp. P5_B2
TTCCTACACCTTTTATAATGGGCAGAGTTTAGTGGTCAAAGCGCGTAGCCAATCAACTGCCAACGATTGCAGCCTGAACTCGCTTGAAAACGTTGAGGAGGAACCACATGGGAGTCGCCCCTGTTTCGTAGATACGTGACCGGCCGGTTGTTTTTTGCATGCCGAGACAGGCAGATGTCGACCTACTCGCCATGGACGCGTGAAGCAGGATGCATAACGAAGTATTAGCCAAGTAGTGCTGCGTAATGCATGAGTTGTTCCGCGAAATTTGGAAGCCTTTTTCAGAGCGGCCCTAAGCAACAACCGGATAACAAGCATCACCCCATAGCGTTTCCGGGTTATCCAGCATCAGCAAAATAATCACCGGCACCAACTTGCCGAGGAGGTTTGAGCAGTCGCGCAGCTGATCCCGGTTCACACTGCTGTTCCAGGTTGCGCCCCCGTGCATTACCTGATTACGCAATGTATAAACTCGATTGAACAGAACGCCGAGCACTGCTGGGGTATTGCGGTTGGCCAACGCTTGCTGCGCTGCTCGCCGACCGCTGGCAAAGCGCTCGGTCCACTGTTGCTCGCTGATCTTGCCGTTCTGGTGATCCCAGAAGCTCTGGAACACGAAGGGGTTGTCTAACAACGCGCGAATGCTGCCAGAGAACTCGGACCAGACCAGATTCTCGATCAGGTTGGCAGTGTCGAGCGCACAGAGTTTGTCCAGGAACGCCTTGAACGTGGATTGCTCGGAAAGGCGGTACTGCTCGTCAATATCGGTGGCGTAGGCCGAGTTGAAGGCGATCCACAGGAAGATAAATCGCCCATCGACATCGTCAGCTTGCTCGGCACGACTGAGCCAGCTCAACGCCCGATGAACACGCAAGGTGAGATTGGGAGGATGACGTTCACGTTCCAGGCGATGACGGGTCTTGAGTGTTTGATGGTCCATAGGTGCCGATCCTTGAGGTCATGGGCAGTACGTCAACAGATTGGGAGCGTCTGAAAACTTTACATATTTTTGATTAAACCCAGGCATGGGTAGAGAAGTTTCTATCGAGGGCCTGAGAACCTGCTCCGTTTGTTTACCTGTACGGACAAACAACATGGACGGGGGCTGTGGTTTTGCTTAGGGTATGGCCATTCGATATTACCTGCAAGGTGGTCGGCATGAAGCGCGAACAGTTCCTGGCGCAGTCTGAAGTTGAGTCCTTCATCGCATGGCTCGCAACGAACTTGCCGACGTTGACGTTCAAGCTGCGCTTCAAGGCGAGCAAATTTGTGCCGGGCGGTTTAACCGCTGATGTCCAGGGTTTCGAGCAGATTCTTGAGCAATACCGCTGGAAAGCAAGTTGGCAAGATACCCATCAAAATTCGGTGGATTCACAAACCTGGGCTGAAACTCAACGCTCTCTCGGACAACTTCGCGAGTGGCTGACGAGTGCGGTCAACCGGGGGTACGAACAGCAAGCGCTTCAGGCGTGTTTGCAGATTCTTCGTTGGGGTGGTGTCCGGGGAGCCATTCCATTTTTGCACCGGCTGGCCGAAAAGGGCGAGCTGTCGAGCTATCTGCGGGAAATGGCCGGGCTCATGTCGCTCGACGGTGACAATGATCTGAATGATCTCGACGCGATCAGTGTCGAGCGTTTCGATGCTGGCCTGACCAAGATTCACGCCTTGCTTGATCCGTCGGGGTCACCCATCTATGACAGTCGCGTCGGCGCAGCGATAGGCATGCTGTATTCATTGTTTCGCCAGCAATGGACGGGGAGCGGCAAACCTCTGCTGGCGTTCCCGTCCGGAGCCGCTCGTGGCAACCAGATCCGCAACCCGGGAGCATTCTTGAACGGCTTGGCGGCGCCGCAATTTTCGGCGATTGATTATGCCGAATGGGCACGTTGGCAGGTGCGGTTGGGCTGGATTATCCGCGCCCTGCTCGAACGTACTGGCTGGTTTGCCGAACAAGGGGCGCTGCCCGCGCGATGCCACGCCTTCGAGGCCAGCCTGTTTATGCTCGGCTATGACCTGCGGTGCTTTGATGTGACGCTGGCGACTGATCCGAAGGCCGCAGTGCCAGCGAGTGATCCGCAGAAAAGTGAACGTGAAAGCACTGGATGGGTGCCAACCGGGCATCCCTTCAGTCAGGTCCTAAAGGATTATCTGACCTTCCGCCACAGCTGTTCGCTCGACAATAAAGCGTCCTTCATTGCCTGGCTGTTGGCCAACCCGCGCAACGAGAACCCGCTCACGCGTGCCACAGCGCAGGGCTACTGTTTCGCGTTTTCCATCGATGAATTCGACCTGTTTGGCCGGTCGCTCGAAGAACTCGAACGTATCGTCGTCGGTGGCAAGGATGGGTTGTGCGCTGCATTGGTGAGCGAGACATTGGAACCGTTCACCCTGGGTGATGAA
>NZ_JBFULH010000607.1:0-2396 GCF_056400445.1 Pseudomonas sp. P5_B2
GACTCAGATGTGCAACGTCCAGCAACTGCGCGGTGAAATAGGTCAGCGCGCGGTTGCCTTCGTTGAAGGCTTTCATGGTCAACAACATCCGGCGCACGTCAGGATGAACGATGATCGGGTCTGCGGCTTTTTCCGGTGCTTTGGCGCCGGTCAGCGAACGCATTTGCAGGCGGTCGTTGGCATATTTGATCGCACCTTGAAAGCTTGCCTCACCTAGACACAAACCCTGCATCCCGGTGCCGAGGCGCGCGTGGTTCATCATGGTGAACATGCAGTTCAGGCCCTTGTTCGGTTCGCCGATCAAGAATCCTTTGGCGCTATCGAAGTTCAATACGCAGGTCGCTGAAGCCTTGATGCCCATTTTGTGTTCGATCGAACCGCAGGAAACGCCATTGCGCTCGCCCGCCTCTTCCTCGGCATCGGGCAAGAACTTGGGCACGATAAACAACGAAATGCCCTTGGTGCCGGCCGGTGCGTCCGGCAGTTTTGCCAACACCAGATGAATGATGTTGTCACTCATGTCGTGCTCGCCGGCTGAGATAAAAATCTTGCTGCCGGAGATCGCGTAGCTACCATCGGCTGAAGGCACGGCGCGAGTCTTGATCATGCCCAGGTCGGTGCCGCAATGGGCTTCAGTCAGGCACATGGTGCCGGTCCATTGGCCTGCGGTGAGTTTGCTCAGGTAGGTGTTTTTCTGTTCTTCGGTGCCGTGGGCATGGATCGCCGACATAGCGCCGTGGGTCAGGCCCGGATACATGCCCCAGGACGTATTGCTGGAGCCGACCATCTCGCCAATCACCAGCCCCAACGAACTCGGCAAGCCTTGACCGCCGTACGCCGGATCCGCCGCCAGACCATGCCAGCCGCCTTCGACGTATTGTGCGAAAGCCTGCTTGAAACCTGCAGGCGTCGTCACCACGCCATTGTCGAAATGGCAGCCCTCTTCGTCACCGCTGCGATTCAGCGGAGCCAGAACGTTCTCACAGAATTTTGCGCCTTCCTCGAGGATCGCGTTGACCATGTCCGGGCTGGCATCGGTAGCGCCCAGTGCGGCGTAGTTGCTGTGAAAATCGAAGACGTGGTCGATCAGAAAGCGCATGTCGCGCAGGGGGGCTTTGTACTCAGGCATGGTCGTTTCTCCGTCAGCAGATGCTCCAAACCTACTGTCGCCCACCACGCCTCACAATCACAGTCCAGACGCTGAATGCGCCATCATCACTCAACTCGCAGCGGCGTCCATACGCACGGCGCCACGGCGCGTCTGACCGAACGCCACCACGCAGTTTCGCCCGGCGCCTTTGGCGCTGTAGAGCGCTTCATCCGCCGACTTCAGCACCTTTTCCGGGGTCCGCTGTTCCAAGCGTTCAGCGACACCGATGCTAACCGTAACCGACACACTGGATGCGCCCGGACCCGAGCGACGCTGGCGACCTTGCTGGTCATCCTGAGGCCGGCTGTCCTGATTGCGCAGCTGAATAGTGTAGGTGGCGATGGATTCGCGGATGACTTCCAGGTGCGGCATACATTCTTCAAGCGTTTTTCCCGCGAACACCAGGGCAAATTCCTCACCGCCGTAGCGATATGCCCTACCGCCACCGCCAATTTTCGACAGTTTACTGGCAACCAGTCGCAGCACCTGGTCACCGACATCGTGACCGTGGGTGTCGTTGAATTTCTTGAAGTGATCGACGTCGCTCATCGCCAGCACGTAATTGCGCCCCAACCGCTGCATCCGTTCGGTCAAGGCGCGACGGCCCGGCAGGCCGGTAAGTTCGTCGCGGAAGGCCATTTGATARGCCTCGTGGGCGACCGCCGCAGCAATCATCAACATTACCTGACTGCACATGATGTTGAGGGTAAACGGAAGAATGAAGGTTTTTGGCAACGCCCAGAACAACCCGAGCAAACCGACCAACTGAGCCGCATGCAGCGGTCGCGGGTTGCGCCAGTATTGCCAGCTCAGCAGCAGGAACGAAGCGATGAACAAAGGATAGGACAGCTGGATCAGGCTCATCCATGCGCCATGCAACGCCGGCCAGCGAATTTGCGACAACCATACCAACAAGGCTTGTGGGTAACTTTGCACCAGCGCCAGCGCCACACTGCCAACGGCCAGTAACGCCGCGAAGCGCGCCACCATGTCCTGAAACAGGTGGGTGCGTTCCTGCCAAGCGGCGAACACGCCGAACATCAGCGGCAGTAACAGGCAACACAAATGGAAGACCACAGCAGCGTCATCACGAACTGCGCCGTTATCTCGGTAATAGTCGGTCTGGTTGTCGAGCAAAAAGTAGGCGATGTACACCGTGACCATCAGAAACAGTTCACGCTGACGTCGGTACACCGCGCAATACGCACCGCCGAGCAACAGCACCAGCGTCGGCAGCACGTTGAAC
>NZ_JBFULH010000608.1:0-2394 GCF_056400445.1 Pseudomonas sp. P5_B2
GGTCGGCAACGGGTACATTGGTAAAGGGCAAATGATGCAGGTAGCCGTCGGCGCCGAATTCCGGGGTCAGGGTGCTGACCTGGTAACCGCGGGCTTGCTGCGAGCGCCAAATGCTTTCCCAGTGCTGCTGATGGAAGGCCAGTTCTTTTGCATATTCGGGCGCCGCCGGGTGCGGAACCTGCGGACCCTGGTCGTAACCGACGCGAGCCTGGATATGGTGAACCCGCTCGATGAAAGCGCTCAGGTCATCGGCCGGGTCGTTCAACAGTCGTTCGCAGGTCACGACCCAATGGCTGATGTCACTGGTGAACAACAGATCGGGCAACTGCCGGATCAACTCCAGCGTCACCCAAGGGTTGAACAGCGACCGCGAGCGGTGGGTTTCGAAACTGCAGACCTGGCCATGCTTGCGCGCCAGTTCCAGCGCTTGACCAAAGAACTCCACTTGTTGTGGCAGGGACCAGCGATCGTTGCCCGCCAGCACATTGACGAAGCGCGGGCCGAGTTCCGCGGCCCAGGCGAGTTTCTGGTCCAGGTCATTGAGGTGAACGGCAGGCGTTGCCGACTGGTCCGGCAGCACGTCGTACGCGGTGAAAACTGTGCTGATACAGCCCAGGCGATTGACCTGGAGGAAGGCACTGAACTCGGCGCGTTCACGGGCATCCAGGGGCAAGCGTGCTTCCATGCCATCAAAGCCCGCCTGGAGCAGCTCTTCGAGCGCCTTAGCCTTGCTGGCGGTGTAACCCCACAGCGTGCGGAATATTTCCAGTTTCATCGGTAATCCTCAAAAAATCCGGGCGCAACCTGATACCCACCCAGCGATGCCGTGGCGAATTCGCTGTGGTGCCGATGTTAGGCATAGGCTGCGGCGTGAAAGAATCTGAAAGTTCAAATGAATACTTCAGACTTTCGTCAACCAATAGCTAACTATTTATCCGGTTCTAGCGGTGGGTTTTTTTGGCGGGGGGGCGTGTTCGTTGGCTGTCAGCACGCGGTGCCAGCATTGCGGAATCATTGTGCTACATCCAAACAACACCCAGCGCCAGGGCGTCGATTGTTCACTCAGCGCCAAGTTGGCCAAATCTGACTGTCCGCTTCAGCCGAAAGCTGTTGTCAGTGAGCAACAGCATCGATCCGAGCCGTTATCCACTCGTGGCTATACGCAAGCACGGTATCTGCCATGGTGGTCGGAAAATGAATAAACCCGTGGGGAGACGACGGTAACAAATGCACCTCAACCGGTGCCGATTTCATCCAGCGATCGGCTAGTTCGAGTGTGTCGTCCCTCAGGGGATCCAGCTCACCGGCAAACATCAGCGCTGGCGGAAAACCCGTAAAGTCGCCGTACAGCGGGGACAAGGGTGGTTCCCGGCGTTGCTGATCATTCAAGCCCGGTGTCAGCCTGCGAAATGCTTCAACCATGCCGGGACCGTCCAACAGCAGCGTTTCACGAGGAGCAGTGCGCACGCTCGCTGTTCCCGTCAAATCGTAAACACCGTAATACAACAGCGCGCCGCTCACCCGTTGAAGCAAGCCGGGCGATTGTCTTAGCGCCAGCAATGTTGCCGCAGCAAGATGAGCCCCAGCCGATTCACCCACGACGATAACGGGCAGACCGGCAGACTCTTCACAGCCGTCATTCAGAAGCCAGCGCGCGGCACACTGGCAATCCTCCATCACACCTTCAATCGGAGTCGATGAGGCAAGCCGGTAATCGACCGAGACGACCGTGACATTGCAGATATTCACCATGGCAATGTTGAAGTTGTCATTCATCTGCGCATTGCCAATAACCCATCCGCCCCCGTGGAAATCCAGCACAACGCCTTTTGCTTTACCTCTGGGCCTGATGATCCGAACGGGCACTGACACACCGCCCACATCAATCACCTTTCTTTCAGCCTTCAGCCCATGCTTGCGTAATTTACCTGCACCGCCGATCTGACTGGAT
Organism: Pseudomonas sp. P5_B2; assembly: GCF_056400445.1. Classification (NCBI taxonomy): domain Bacteria; kingdom Pseudomonadati; phylum Pseudomonadota; class Gammaproteobacteria; order Pseudomonadales; family Pseudomonadaceae; genus Pseudomonas; species Pseudomonas sp. P5_B2. The sequence continues at coordinate 1,952 of NZ_JBFULH010000608.1, forward strand.
TGCAGCAAAGCCTGGATCACACGGGGCGTGATGCGATTACGGATTCGAAAGCGCGGCAACCAGGCAAGTTTTTTGTTGAAATTCCGTACTTGCTCCAGCTCCAGTTCACCAGCAGGCCAAGGCGTTTTCATACCCCCGTTGGAATTCATCATCAGCGGTTATTGCGCAAGATGGAAAAATTCAACGCAGCCGCTACGCAAAGCCACGCAAGGTAAGGAAGCAGAATCAAGCCAGTGATCACATCAAGCTGCAACGTCATCACCACCATCACAGCGACCACCAGCCAGAGCAGCGTCAGGATCACCATGCCGGCGAAAATGCGCTGTGCGCCGAAGAACACCGGTGTCCACAGCGTATTCAGCGCAATCTGCGCCGCCCATAAAGCCAACACCGCCTGACTTCCAGGTATCAGGGTCAACCGGTAACCGGCCCAGGCAAGCAAC
>NZ_JBFULH010000609.1:0-2384 GCF_056400445.1 Pseudomonas sp. P5_B2
AGCAAGGGCAAAGCGCCGTCGACTTACACAATCGAACTGCAAAATGGTGTGCGCAAGGCACTTCCATTCGCGGACAAGCGCGACTTTGAAGAAGCGAAAAAAGGCTTCATCGCTGCACCGACCTACGACAAGATCATGGCTGATGCCGGGAACGTCGCCTGGAACATGGGCAGTTATAACTTCCTGACTGAAGGCAAGGATTTCGACAGCATCAATCCGTCCCTGCAACGCCAGGCAGTCCTCAACATGGCCTTCGGTCTGTATGAGGTGGTTCCGGACAAGATTTACCAGGTTCGCGGGTTTGACTTGGCCAACATCACCTTCATCAAGGGCGATACGGGCTGGATTGTGTTCGACACCCTGATGTCGAAGGAAACCGCCAAGGCAGCCCTGGACTTCATCAATGAAAAAGTCGGCAAGCGTCCGGTTGTCGCGGTTGTGATTTCTCACTCCCATGCCGACCATTTCGGTGGTATCCGTGGAGTGGTCGATGAAGCCGATGTGCGTAGCGGCAAGATCCCGGTGATCGCACCCGAAGGTTTCATGGAGCATGCCGTGGCGGAAAACGTCTACGCCGGCAATGCCATGAACCGGCGCGCGTTCTTCCAATATGGTGTGATGTTGCCGCACAGCCCCTACGGCCATGTCGACATGGCCATTGGGAAAAATGCCTCCATTGGCAGCATGGGGCTGATCGAGCCCAATCGCTACATCTCGAAAGATTTCGAAACCATGACCATCGACGGTGTGGAAATGGAGTTTCAAAGTACGCCCGGTACCGAAGCACCCGCGGAGATGAACACCTGGTTCCCGCAATTCAAGGCCTTCTGGGCCGCCGAAAACATTACCGGCACGATCCATAACATTTACACCCTGCGCGGTGCTCTGGTCCGTGATCCGCTGGTTTGGTCGAAGAACATCAACAATGCCCTGTATCGTTATGGGCAACAGGCCGATGTCATGTTCGCCTCCCACAGCTGGCCACGCTGGGGCAATGACCGGATTCAGGACGTCATGCGCGCGCAACGCGATGCCTATGCCAACCTGAACAATGCGGTCCTGCACGCCGCCAATCAGGGCGTCACCATCAACGAGATTCAAAACGTCTACAAGTTACCCGAGAGCCTGAAAAACAACTGGGCGACTCATAGCTACCACGGCTCGGAAGAGCACAATAGCCGCGCCGTGATCAACCGCTACCTGGGCTACTGGGATGCCAACCCGGCGACACTGATGCCGCTGTCTCCGAAAGATTCGGCACCGCTGTATGTAGAAATGATGGGTGGCGCCGACAAGATCATGACCAAGGGGAAATCCCTGTTCGATCAGGGTAAGTACCGCGAAGCCTATGAAATCCTCAATAAACTGGTGTACGCCGAACCCCAAAACAGCAAGGCCAAGGACCTGCTGGCGGATGTTTATGAGCAAGTCGGCTACCAGAAAGAAAGTGCCGGAGTACGCAACAGCTTCCTCGCTGCGGCGTATGAACTGCGCCATGGCATGCCCAAAGGGGTGCCGCCGAAATCCACCGGGCCTGACATGATCCGCGCCATGAGCACCGAGTTGTGGCTTGAATACCTCGGCATCGCCCTGGACGGCAGCAAAGTCGCGGATCAACACTTCGTCTTGAACCTCAAGACTCCGGACAATGGTGAGCAGTTTGTGGTTGAGTTGAGCAATTCGACGCTGACCAATATCAAAGGGCAGCAGGCGAAAAATCCCGACCTCACCATCACCGTTAACCGCTCTGATCTTGAAGGCGTAATGGCGAGGAAAACCGGCTTCGATCAACTCGTGCAGGCTGGCAAAGCCACATTCGAAGGCAACCCTAAACCCTTCGCACAGTTGATGACCGCCATCACCCCGTTTACCCCCGCGTTTGAGCTGATACCTGGCACCAATCAGTAATCCATCGCCTGCAATACGGTGAAGTAACCTTGCGCACGTGGAGACCTGTCGTGCGCAAGGTGCACAAAATCCGGGATCAGGTTTTCAGGGTTGCTGTCCGAGACGAGAGAGTGTCTCGCGCATTGGTTCGACTGATACCCCGATCCACCCATCGAGCGGTCTGTTCATTTCTTGAATAAGCAGGATCGCCGCGGAGGCCGAAAGCGCACACGTAAAAAACGCGACAACGACCGTCCCGTTTTKGGGGGCGAACACGCCGAACGCGCCGAAGATGACGGATAGCCATGCGACGAGAATGATCAGAAACGTAACGGGAATCGAGCCTTGGGCTTGTAGCAGTGTTAACCAGCGTGCAGCCAGCACTTCATCGGCAATCTGTTGCGCATGAGCCTTGAGCGCTCGCTGAGAATCGTTGCCAGGCTTCAAATCATCAATCTGTTGCCTGATGGCGTCCGAATGGCTGATGGCCTGCGGGT
>NZ_JBFULH010000610.1:0-2379 GCF_056400445.1 Pseudomonas sp. P5_B2
TCTCACTTTCTGTCGGGCGGGTCATCCGCCCGAAAATCCGCCTGAAACTTTTCACCAGTGCGTCACGCGTGAACGCACGGCCAATCATCCAGCCTAAGGGGCTGAGCAACAATTTTTGCGCCAAGAGCGGGCGATGAGCTTCGGGGAACAGGCCACCGTTGAGGAATACACAACTGGCGATGTGAAAGCGGGTTTCGTAATGCCGGGCCAAGAGTTCCTGCGCCACGCTGTCGCCATAATCGTGGGCCAGCACGTGAACCGGTTGCGTGATACTCAAATGCGCCAGCAACGCCTGTTGCAAGTCGGCCTGTTCGAGCAGGCTGTATTCGTGGTTAACCGGCTTGGCCGAGTCGCCAAAGCCGAGCATGTCGCAAGCAATCAACCGATAACGCTGCGCCAGGGGTTGCCACAGGTAATGCCAATCCCAACTGGCGGTCGGAAAGCCGTGGATGAGCAACAGCGGCTCACCTTGCCCGGCCGTCCAATAGCGAATGGTCTGGCCACGGAATACGAACGTCTGGCCGCGTTTGCGCCAGACACACAGCGGGATCTCGGCGAGTGCCATTAGAGTTTATAACCCGGGTCTTGTTGATCGAGTTTGCGTAGCAGCGCTGGCCAGGCCAATGCGCCGCCCATCCCTTGAGCACTTTTGGTCACGCCGGCGATCATCGCCCTGGCGCCTGCCAGAATCTGCGGTTCGATAGTGATCAGTTCGGCACCGCCGTTTTGCGCCATCACTTGGATATCGCAGGCGCGCTGGAAGGTAAACATCATCAGGAACGTGTCGGCGATGGTGCTGCCACAGGTCAGCAAACCGTGGTTGTGCAGCATCAGGAAATTGTTTTCACCGAGGTCGGCTTGCAGGCGCGCCTTCTCTTCATGGTTCAGCGCAACGCCTTCATRCGCGTGGTAAGCCAGGCTGGACAGGACAAACAAGGATTGCTGGCTGATCGGCAGGATGCCCTGCTTTTGCGCCGAGACCGCAACCCCGGCAGCGGTGTGGGTGTGCAGGACACAGACTACATCGTGGCGAACTTCATGCACGGCGCTATGAATGGTGTAACCCGCCGGGTTGATATCGTAAGGACTGTCCATCAACTTGGTGCCGGCCTGATCCACCTTGATCAGGCTCGACGCAGTGATCTCGTGAAACATCAGCCCGAACGGGTTGATCAGAAAATCCTCGGTACCGGGCACCTTGGCCGAGATGTGCGTAAAGATCAGATCGTCCCAGCCATAGGTGGCGACCAAACGATAACAGGCCGCCAGATCGACGCGGGTCTGCCACTCGGCAGCACTGACCTGACCTTTGACACGGTGGGGCGACTGGACTGGAGCAACATTCAAGGCAAGACCTCCTGTTCTTATTGTTGTGCTGTCTTTATGCCAGTCTAGTCAGCCCCCGACCTTCGTGTAGTTGCATTGGCAGCCAGCTTGATGGCCGTGCGAGTCAGTCGCGCAATGAGTCTGGATCCATGTCAAAGGACCGACGCCACTCACCGCAAGGAACAGATTGAGCCGTCTCGTCAAATCCCTGACGAACCCGTCACTGCAATGCGCTGACCAACTCTGCCAACCAAGGCTCGGCATCGGTTTCGGGGGTCACACTTTCGCTGGCGTCCAGGCGCAGCATGGGCAGCACTTCGCGCAGGCCCAGTTCACCGAACAATTCACGCATCTGCTCGCCACCGCCACAGAAGGTGTCGCCATAGCTCGCATCGCCCAGGCCGATTACCGCCCCCGGCAGACCGCGCCAGGCTGCGGGCAACTGGTCACGAATCATCGAATACAAGGGTTGCAGGTTGTCCGGCAATTCACCCATGCCGGTGGTCGACGTCACCGCCAGAAACGCTTGCGGTTCGAAAGCCAGGACATCGGCCAGGGATGCGCGCGGGTTGTGCATTGTTTCGAAACCGGCGAACTTCAAAATACTTGCGGCGTGGCGGGCAACTTCTTCGGCCGTGCCGTACACCGAGCCGGAAAGGATGGCGACTTTCATCAATCTGATCCTGAAACTTAGTGAAAACCGGATATTAACAGCACGACCTGCATTGTTCTTTTAGAATGCTGCGCTCAATCACACCGGAAAGGATTCTCCGATGATCAATGCTCAGCTGCTGCAAATGGTGATCAATGCTTCCAATGACGGCATCGTGATTGCCGAAAAAGAAGGCGAGCAGGACAACATCCTGATTTACGCAAACCCTGCATTCGAACGCCTGACGGGGTACACCAACGAAGAAATCCTCTACCAGGATTGTCGTTTCCTGCAGTCCGGTGACCGGGATCAGGAAGCGCTTGCCACCATTCGCGAGGCCTTGGACAAGGAAGGATCCTGCCGTGAAATCCTCAGGAACTACCGCAAAGACGGCACCCCCT
>NZ_JBFULH010000611.1:0-2378 GCF_056400445.1 Pseudomonas sp. P5_B2
TTCCTGTACCCTTCCTGTACCCATTGGCATCACCCCGTATCGCCGCGTTTACCATGAGGACGGAGTACGAGACTTGAAGCGTATTGAGGGCGAGTTGATCTATTCCCCACAAGAAGGACTGACACTGCCAGCAGTAAAAATTATGGAACTAGCATGGATATGAATATGCCAGAAGAACCACGTTATAGTTCTACGCCCACCGTCGCGCTTGAAGCGAACAAGCCCACTGGTGAACAACCGATGGAACTGTTTATTACTGATGAACACACCGAGAATTACTTGGCGTTGCAATCAGGAGGTGATTCGGATCGAGGGTTATGGACGGGTGTATTAGGCGGAATTGGTGGCTGCGCATCGATAGGACTTACCCTAATGCTGATGATGCAAGGTGTCTTTGATTACATGATGTTTGGTATGGGTTTTATTTTGTTTCTGGTGCCCTTCCTTTGGGAGATCTTGCGCCCGTTACCTCTACCCATCCTTTTTAACCGTCGCACCCGCGAAGTGTACTTTGATCACGACGGCGAACTGTTTCACACTCCGTGGGAAGGCATCTCTGCCATAGCTAATGAATTTCAACTAGTCGGTCCCCACATCGGTGGCATGCAAAGCGCATCGTTGGAAATTCGCATGTACAGCTTCGAAAAACCGGAAACGGCTTTGATGGTCAGCCTAGGTGCCCCCTTCGGTAAAACACTGGCAATGCAAAAAGGCTTTTGGGAGTACATCCGCTCATATATGAACAATGGCCCCTGGTTCGACGAGCACGGTAATCACAGTGAGTCGGATGCATTTGTACAAAGTCAGTTATCCGTGCGGCCTAGAATGAGCGACAGCTTCAAGAAAACACTGGAACGGATAAAACACGCAAAGCAAGAAAGTGGAGGCAAGAATTTTTTACGTGGCATTGATGTACTGGGTTTGGTGCTCGATCTTTGCTTCTATCCCACCTGTCGCATTCAGGAGTTCACCTACGGCCTTGCCAAACGCCGCTCCCGCAACCTGTGGCCAAAAGTTGTAACCGAACGCTTAAAAGTCAACGGTCCTACCACAAGGCTTGTTGATCTTGAATGGAGATAGAAAGTCAGTGCCTGAATACCGGCCGCTGGTAGCTGTGCTAAGGCAACACGATTTTTTCTAAACTATAACGTCGCTTTACGCCATAGGCGCACAAGGATAGGTAATGAAAGCTATTTGGAATGCAAAAGTTGGTCTTGGGATTATGTCTTGGGCTGTCATGAGCTACGCCGCGACTACGGCGATGTTCGCACTTATATTTTTTCCCGTTATTCCACTGGGACGCTATGTATCGGGTTGGCCATTCGGGATATCAGTTTTACTAAGCATAATATTTTTTGTTATCTGTAATTTCGCAAAGCGCGACCACAAAGTCAGCATCTCGATTGTACCTGAWGGGCTTAGTTTTCTTGATGAAGCCGCTGGTTATGAGCGTCAAGACCTAATCCGCTACGAAGATATCCAGTCAATTCGAGTTCGGCAAAATCCATTTTTCAAGTCGCTTATCATTAATCTGAAAGAAATCAGCGGTTTTCATTGAGTAACGTACTTTTGCCTGACGATTTTCTTGCGGATATGCACACTCGAATTGATGTTCAGAGCTAAGGTTGGCACCTGCTGCGGCGTGATGATGTGTCGGTGCTTTCGAGGGCGGCGTTTGCTTAATAGCTGTAGGAACGATCTGAAATTGTGCGCCGGGGTTTTCAGTGGCACAAGCATCAGCCTATAGTTCCGCCGTCGCTGCCAACCTGGTGACCGATCTTAGCCGGTCGAAACAAAGATGAAACCTCTCGAAATTATCTGGAATTTTGACCCATGGCTAAGTACCACCCGCTCCAAGGCAACTTCAGCGTCGGCCCGACGCTATACATCGACACAGGAAGCCCGCGCCTCCGATCTTCTTGAAACCGCCGTTCACCGAATCAAAGCCGGCCGGAATCTGCTCAACAGCGTCACCTGCCTGTGTGTCAAAGACGCCGAAGGTCACGATCTGGAGCATTTCGCTAATGCTGCACATATATTGATTCAGGATGGCTGTGACGCCTTGGACGCCTTGGGTTGGAGGCTGGACAAAGCCGCACGCTGAAGACCAGAAAGCCGCGAGATGATCGCGGCTTTTTTGTACGTGCGCCAGGCATGGCGCGTTGCGCGCAAGCGCAACCAGCTTGGCTGTGGTGGCCTCGCTGGTGACTTGGRGGTGAAAGTCCTCTACACACCCGGCAAGGGGAAGTGTTAGCCAGAGGCAAGGGTGTCGCGGGTGACCGCGAATCTGAAGGAAGCCGCTGGCCTGACGAACAGCAAGCGGATAGAGGCGGGATAGAGGCGGCGCAGCGGGGTAAAGGGGCGTGTTTCCCTAAAGC
>NZ_JBFULH010000612.1:0-2373 GCF_056400445.1 Pseudomonas sp. P5_B2
GGGGAATGTGATCGAAACCGGATTCGGACACCCTCAGTAGCGTGCCATCGTCCATGTCTTCGAGTTCAAATTTCACCAGCGTCGTCGGCTCCTGGGAGTAGTCGACTTCAGGGTGGATGGCGTAAGGGTGCCAGCGAAACGAAAACAGCCGTTCCGGCTCGACCCGCTCCACCAGCACATTCCACAGCAAGTGCTCATACCCGGGATACGTTATCTGCCCCTGGGTCCACTCACCGGCGACGAAACGCTTGCCTTCCAGCGCCACGCCAAACCATTGCCCGAACGCTTCGGCATTGGCCAGCACGCGCCAGACGTGTGAACGCTTCGCCTTGAGCAGGATTTTCCTTTCGATGCGATCTGATGCTGGGTTCATAAGACACCTCCTGTACTGAACAGTAGGTCAGTAACAACCACAAGACCAACCCTAAAAATGTACCAATCGCTTGCTGCGATCAACCATGCCCGCAATATTCGGCCGTATTTGCGCGCATAAGTTCGGGTTTGCAGACGAGACAGTTGGCTGGCAGCGCCCCTCTGGCAGGTCTCCTCGGTCGGCAATTGGCTACACTGCTCCCCAATTCCACCCTTGTCACAGCGAGTTTCCTCCATGCAATCACGCTTTCTCCTGGCGCTGGCGCCTGTGATGTTGACCTCAATGACTGTCGCTGCGGACTGCGACAACGCCAGCGACCAGGCCACGATGAACCAGTGCGCGGCGCAGCAGCATGCAGCGGCCGACAAGGAATTGAATGCGCTGTATCAGCAAATCAACACGCGCCTGAAGGGTCAGCCAGACCGCAAAAAGTTGTTGGTAGGGACGCAGCGGGCGTGGATTGCGTTTCGGGATGCCGAATGCACCTTTTCAGCATCGGGAGTGGAAGGGGGCAGCTTGTATCCGTTGGTCTACAGCAACTGCACTACGGACTTGACCAAGGCGCGGGTTCAGACGTTCAAGAACTACCTGAAGTGCCAGGAGGGGGATGTGGGTTGTCCGGTGCCTGGGGTTTGATTGTGTGGTGTTTTTGAGGGCCTCATCGCGAGGCAGGCTCGCCCACATTGGATCTTCGGTGCTACACAGATCGAGTGTGTGAGCGAGCCTGCTCGCGATGGCGGCCTGTCAGGCGCCGCGATTACCGGACAAACACCTGCGCCGTGGTAATCGCCATATCCCCACCCGGCAATTTGATGCTGCCGATCTGCTTCAAGCTGTCGGCATCAAAAACCGCTACATCGTTAAACGTCCCGGCCAGGTAGATCTTGCTGCCGTCCTTGTTGAAGGAAATGCAGTAGTAAGAATGATCCAGCGCCGCCGACTGGAGCATTTTCTTTTCCTTGATGTCGTACTTGGCCAACCGGTTCAGCACCCCGAACATCAGGTTCGGGTCCTTCGGCGAGCGCATGCCGCTGAAGTAGATTTCCGTCAGGGGACCGAAGTCGGTGGTTTCAGTCTTGCCGGTTTTCAGGTCAATGCTGAACAGCCCGTAGAGGTACTCGGCAGTGGCGGGATCTTGCTTCTTGTCCTTGAATTTCGCCGCGGTGTAGAGCAGCGAGAAGTCATGGCGATAGGTCTGCTGGTTCCACACATAGAGCACGTCCGGCGCGCTGTAGTTCGGGCGTTTCCAGTGACGGCTGGGGATCAGCACGTCGAACTTGCCGGTCTTTACATTGACCTTGTAGACGTCTGCCCCCGCCACATACAGCGTGCCGTCATCGCCACTTTGCATGATGGTCAGTTGCCGAGGCGCCGGGAAACTGCGCACGGGTTTGGCGTCCATGCCGGCGTCGGTCGCATAGACATCCAGTCGCGGTTGCTGCACTTCGTAGCGGTCGTTGAGCATCAACGTCGGGTTGGCGACGGTGTACAGCTCCTTGCCATCGTGGCTGATGGTGAAGGCGAACATCGACCGCGCTTTCTCCCCCTGTTTCTGGGTGATGCTGGCGTGGAACACCTGTTTGCAGTTGTCGAGTTCAACTCCATAGACATYGGCGTAGTGGTTGTTCAGCACATAGGCAATCTTGCGGTCCGGCGACAGTTGCACGGTGCCGGGGCCGAAGGCGTCGGGCATCTTGCAGGTCTTGAGCAGTGTGTCGGTTGCCAGGTCGATCACGTGCAGGTTGTTCGGGTAATTGGTGGTCACCATATACTCGTGACCGTCTTGCAGTGCGGTATTTTCATCAGCCAGAACACTGAGCGAACAAGTACTCAGGAGGGCGAAAGCGGCCAGGCCGCAGGCTTTGATGCTGTGCATGCTGGAATCCTTCTTCTTTTCTGATCACTTGTCTTTTGGAAAGACAGTCCCGAGGTTGCGCCAGTTTTCGTTGGACGCCTGGGCATCCTTGTTCCAGTCCGGGTAGGTGCTCATCATGTCGGGC
>NZ_JBFULH010000613.1:0-2371 GCF_056400445.1 Pseudomonas sp. P5_B2
ACCCGTCGACGTGTCGCCAGGTCGCGGCCGTGGCCAACCTTCAGCGTCATGTGGACAAAGGCGTAATCGTGTTTGCCGTCGGCCATACGCCACGTATCCAGTCGAACGCCGCGGCTACGGATACCCCCCAGCGGAAACACACCGCTGGCCCCCAGTGTCGTGTGGACTTTTTCAAAAAGGCCCGGCAAGTCGGCCTGTTGCTCGATGTTGTCGGTGTACTCGGCAATAAAATGCGGCATCGTGCCCTCCTGGTAGGTCGTTGTGCCGAGCGGCGGGCGAGCCCCTGCCGCTTGAGCGAAATTCAGAGCGGGAAAATGGCGTTGATCTGGCCGGTTCCGGAGCTGCCAAAGGGCTCCGTGAGAACTTCGACCGGCTTGTTGTAATCCGGCCCGCCCAGCAGGCCCAAGAGCATTGCAGTGTCGTGCATCTTGCCCTCGCCGAAGCAGTGCTCGGCGTAGTCAGGAAGCATCGCGCAGAACTCTTTGAATCGACCTTCGCGCCACAGCTTGACCACGTGCATGTCGACCTGCTTGTCGAATTCGCGCGTCCAGTTGTGGATATTGGCTTCCGCTTCGCGATCGTCAGAGAAACGGTGTGAAAGAGAGCCGGAGGCCAGCACCAGGACTTTGCGGTCACTCTTCTCGATTGCGCGGCGTACGGCGGCGCCGAAAGCGAAGCTGTCTTCGAGGCGATGCCAGGCACACCAGGCCGCGATGGAAATCACCTTGAGTTTTTCGGCTGCAGGTACATCCATATGCATATAGCGCATGGGCACCAGGGTTCCGTATTCCAGTTCCAGACTCGGGATGTTATGCGACAGCGTGCGCACACCGGCCGCGTTGGCTTCTTCGGCGATCAGTTGTCCGAGCTCCGGGCAGCCTGGGTAGTGGTAAACCATGTCCTTGATGAAGTGCGGAAGTTCATTGCTTGTGTAAACACCGCTGAAATGCTCACCGTTGTTCACGTGGTAGCCGCTGTTCACCAGCCAGTGCACGTCGAAGACGACGGCGGTATCAGCACCTAACTCACGCGCGCGCCGACCTATTTCCTTATGSCCTTCGATAGCTGCAGCACGACAACCGTGGTGTTTGCCCGGTAGTTCGGACAAGTACATCGACGGCACATGGCAGACTTTTGCTGCCAGGACGACTTCGCCCATGATGATTCTCCTGAAAGTATTTTTGTCGGTTCAATTACGCGGCCGGTGAAAACTGCGATGAGCCGATGCGCGCCTCATCGCGGTCTTCAGCAGCGGCTATCGGCTGCTCAGAGTCCCCAGCGAGGGATGTGATGATTGCCCATGGAAATGCAGACGTTCTTGATTTCGGCGAACACTTCGAAGCTGTATTGGCCACCTTCGCGCCCAGTACCGGAACCTTTCACTCCACCGAACGGCTGACGTAGATCGCGCACATTCTGGCTGTTGATGAATACCATGCCAGCTTCGATGCCGTAGGCTATTCGATGCGCCTTACCGATGTCCTGGGTCCAGATGTAGGACGCCAGTCCGTATTCGGTGTCGTTAGCCAATTGCAGGGCCTCGGCTTCATCCTTGAACGGAATCAGGCACACCACCGGACCGAAGATTTCTTCCTGGGCAATTCGCATTTTATTGTTCACGTCGGCGAACACAGTCGGCTGGATAAACTGACCTTTGCTCAAGTGGGCTGGCAGGTTGGCTGGACGCTCCAGGCCGCCGGCGAGGAGGGTGGCGCCTTCTTCGATGCCGATCTTGATGTAGCCGGTGACCTTGTCGTAGTGGGCCTGGGTGATCATCGAGCCGACCTGGGTTTTCGGGTCTTGCGGATCCCCGACGATCAAGCGTTTGGCACGTGCCGCGAACTCAGCCACGAACTGCGGGTAAACACTTTCCTGAATGAAGATACGGCTACCGGCGGTGCAGCGCTCGCCATTGAGGGAGAAGATGGTGAACAGCGCTGCGTCGAGGGCGCGGTCCAGATCGGCATCCTCAAAGATCAACACTGGGGACTTGCCGCCCAGTTCCATTGAGTACTTTTTCAGACCAGCCGTCTGCATGATTTTCTTGCCGGTGGCGGTGCCACCGGTGAAGGATATCGCTCGTACATCAGGGTGCCGCACCAGCGCGTCACCGGCAGTGGAGCCATAGCCCTGGATGACGTTGAGTACACCGTTCGGAATGCCTGCTTCGACGGCCAGACGACCCAGCTCGTTGGCCGTCAGCGGCGACAGCTCGGACATTTTAAGAACGGCGGTGTTGCCCAGTGCCAGGCACGGCGCTGTCTTCCAGGTTGCCGTCATGAACGGCACGTTCCAGGGTGATACCAAGCCGCAAACGCCCACCGGTTGGTACAAGGTGTAGTTGAGCATTTGGTCGTCGACCGGGTAACTG
>NZ_JBFULH010000614.1:0-2366 GCF_056400445.1 Pseudomonas sp. P5_B2
GCCTTGAAGAGCTGAAGGCCTACTGCAAGGAAAACTTCACAGCCTATAAAGTGCCCAAGCACATCGTGTTGCGCGAGTCGTTGCCGATGACGCCGGTCGGGAAGATTCTGCGGCGGGAGTTGCGTGATATCGCGTAATTGTTGAATGGCCGCGCTTTGCGCGGATCGCGGGCAAGCCATGCTCCTACAGGTTCCGTTTCGTTCACATTCCATGTGGACAACATTACACCTGTAGGAGCAAGGCTTGCCCGCGATGCTTTTAAGAATCTGGAAAGCCCCCGACTCAGGGGCTTTCGCAGTGTTATAGAATTTTTGCTCTAAAATGACTGCCGGCTATTCTTGAGTCATATTTGTGACCGTAGAGGCCGCTTTTGGCTCTAGTCGACCCTTGGCAAAGCTGCTACTCTCGGCGCGCTTTGTGACCTCTCGGCCTAGTAAACAGCCAGACTCACCAAAAAACACACACCAATAATAATCGCATCAAATGCGGTACTGAATTCGCGTTGCTGAGGAGTGGGCTTCCATGATTGAAGACTTTTGGAAGGATAAGTACCCAGCTGGGATTTCTGCCGAGATCAACCCAGACGAGTACCCGAATATTCAGGCAGTGTTGAAGCAATCCTGCCAACGCTTCGCCAACAAGCCGGCATTCAGCAACCTGGGCAAGACAATCACCTACGGTGAACTGTACGAGTTGTCCGGTGCATTTGCCGCTTACCTGCAACAGCATACCGACTTGCAGCCAGGCGATCGAATCGCCGTGCAATTGCCCAACCTGCTGCAGTACCCGGTTGCCGTCTTCGGTGCCATTCGCGCCGGTCTGATCGTGGTCAACACCAACCCGCTGTACACCGCGCGGGAAATGGAACACCAGTTCAACGACTCCGGTGCCAAAGCGCTTGTCTGCCTGGCCAACATGGCTCATCTGGCCGAAACCGTTGTGCCGAAAACCGGCGTCAAACACGTGATTATCACTGAAGTGGCCGACTTGTTACCGCCGCTCAAGCGTCTGATGATCAACAGCGTCATCAAGTACGTGAAGAAGATGGTCCCGGCGTATCACTTGCCCAAAGCCGTCAAATTCAACGATGTGCTGAGCAAGGGCCATGGCCAGCCAGTCGCTGAAGCCAGCCCGGCCAGCAGCGATGTCGCCGTGCTGCAATACACCGGCGGTACCACCGGCGTGGCGAAAGGGGCGATGCTGACCCACCGCAACCTCGTGGCGAACATGCTGCAATGCAAGGCGCTGATGGGCTCCAACCTCAATGAAGGCTGCGAGATCCTGATTACGCCGCTGCCGCTGTACCACATCTATGCGTTCACCTTTCATTGCATGGCGATGATGCTGATCGGCAACCACAACATCCTGATCAGCAACCCGCGCGACCTGCCGGCGATGGTCAAGGAATTGTCGAAGTGGAAGTTCAGCGGTTTCGTGGGCCTCAACACCTTGTTTGTGGCGCTGTGCAACAACGAAGGCTTCCGCAAGCTGGACTTCTCGGCGCTGAAAGTCACCTTGTCCGGTGGCATGGCCTTGCAACTGGCCGCCGCCGAACGCTGGAAAGCGGTCACTGGTTGCGCCATCTGCGAAGGTTACGGCATGACCGAAACCAGTCCGGTGGCCACCGTTAACCCGATCCAGCACATCCAGATCGGCACCATCGGTATCCCGGTTCCATCGACGCGCTGCAAAATCATTGACGATGCCGGCGTGGAGCAGCCTCTGGGTGAAATCGGCGAGCTGTGCGTGAAAGGCCCGCAGGTCATGAAGGGCTACTGGCAGCGCCAGGACGCCACCGATGAAATGCTCGACAGCGAAGGCTGGTTGAAGACCGGTGACATCGCGTTGATCCAGCCGGATGGCTACTTGCGCATTGTCGATCGCAAGAAAGACATGATCCTGGTCTCCGGTTTCAACGTGTACCCGAACGAACTCGAAGACGTGCTCGCGACCCTGCCGGGCGTGCTGCAATGCGCGGCCATTGGCGTGCCGGACGAGAAGTCGGGCGAGGCAATCAAGATCTTCATCGTTGCCAAACCCGGCGTGACACTGACCAAAGAAAAAGTGATGGAGCACATGCGTGCAAACGTCACTGGCTACAAGGTGCCACGTGCCGTCGAGTTCCGCGATGCGCTGCCGACCACCAACGTCGGCAAGATTCTGCGCCGCGAACTGCGTGACGAAGAACTGAAGAAAATCGCCGCGAAAAAGGTCGGCGCGTAACAAACAAAAAGCCCCGCGGATGCGGGGCTTTTTGTTTTTAGCAAAATCTGAAGTGCCTTTGTGGCGAGGGGGCTTGCCCCCGTTTCGACGGCGAAGCCGTCGCTTGGTTTCAGGGCTGCTTCGCACCCCAACGGGGGCAAGCC
>NZ_JBFULH010000615.1:0-2360 GCF_056400445.1 Pseudomonas sp. P5_B2
GCATATAGCTGCCTAATGATTCAATCCAATATATTGTTCGACCTGTTTGAGAGCTTTTACGACCTAATGGGGTTTTCATGGAATTGCGTCATCTGCGCTACTTCATCGCCGTCGCCGAAGAACTGCACTTCGGCCGCGCCGCTCAGGTGCTGGGCATCTCACAACCGCCGCTGAGCCAGCAGATTCAGGCACTGGAACAGGAAGTCGGCGCGCGGCTGTTCGAGCGCACCAATCGTCGGGTCGAGCTCAGCGAAGCCGGTCGATTGTTTCTGCAAGAGGCGCGGCTGGCGCTAGCGCAAGTCGACAAAGCCGCCGATGTGGCGCGGCGTGCGCAGCTGGGTGAACTCGGTGAACTGAAAATCGGCTTCACCTCCTCGGCACCGTTCAACTCGACCATTCCCCAAGCGATTTTCTCGTTCCGCCAGCGCTTCCCGGCGGTGCACCTGAACCTGCGAGAGATGAGCAGCACCCAAGTCGCCGATGCGTTGGTCGACGAGTCGATAGAGGTCGGCATCATGCGGCCACTGGGGTTGCCGGATTCCCTTAGCGTCGTGGAGCTGATGCGCGAGCCACTGGTGGCGGTGCTCAGCTCCAACGACCCCTTGGTCAATGGCAGCGAAGACGGATTGTTCCTGTCAGCACTGGCCCTTGAACCCTTCGTATTTTTTCCACGCAGCTACGGCAGTGGTCTCTATGCACAATTACTCAGCCTGGCCCGCGATGCCGGTTTCAGCCCGCACTTTGCCCAAGAGGCTGGCGAGGCGATGACCATTATCGGCCTTGTCGCGGCGGGGTTGGGGGTGTCGGTGCTGCCAGCGTCATATCAGCGGATGCGCATTGACGGTGTGGTGTATCGACCGTTGCTCGATCCAGCGGCGGTGTCGGCGGTTTGGTTAGTGCAGCGCAAGGATCAGAAGTCGCCGATGGCCAAGGCGTTTGTTGAGTTGTTGACGCGTAAGGTTGAGGGGGCTTGAGCGTTGGGACACTTCACGTAACGGATCCGGTTTAGTGATTTATCTGGTTATTGAGCAGAATCGAATTCTTTCGATGAGTGCCATGGATGCCGCTTCTATATCAACCCAAGGAAGGCAGCGTACTGATTTGTGATTTCAGGGGGTATGAAGTTCCCGAGATGATCAAGGTCAGACCCGTTGTCGTGATTCGCAAACACAGAACCAACAGCTTGCTAGTGACAGTTGTGCCGTTGAGTACCACCGCCCCGGACCGCGTACTTGATCACCATCTGGAACTTCAAAGTCATCTCCAAGGGGCCAGTCCGGTCTGCTGGGCAAAATGCGATATGGTTGCGACAGTAAGCCTCTCCAGACTGGACCGGATCAGAAGTCGAGACCGTCAAGGGAAGCGTATTTATGTTATTTCACAACTGGAAACAGATGAGTTTTACGCGATCAAAGTCGCGGTACGCAGTGCTTTGGGCGTGTGATGGCATCGAAAGTGGCGCAGTCAGGCGAATGGCCAGTCGTTGCCCTGAGTTCTGTTTCGCGCAATACTCGTCCCGTTCCCGAAAGGGGCTTGTGAGACTCTGAGGATCCTGGGTAACCAGCCGTCGCAGAGCCAGGCAGGTACAGGGCGATGACAAGCCGACCTGTTTGTGAAGGGGCGCCGAAAGGCGCCCTTTGTCGTTTAGAGTGCCCCGGCTCAGTCAACCCCCGCTCCCCTCATCAAAGCGCGCAAAAGCCTGCAAGTTATCGACGACCAGGCCGGTCGCGCGGGCGTTGCTGAAAGCAAGTTGAATCAAGCTCAATAAACGTTTGAACGGCCTCTGCGCTAAGCGCGGGGCCGTCTTCACACTTGTTGGAAGCGCTGGTGTCCACACCACTGACGCCGTTACGACGCAGCAGGCGCTTGTCTTGATTTGCTTTGCTGCGCCGAAACCTGCCCCTGCAATCGTCGCCCGACGACATCCAGCAAATCACAACCATCGCGCAATGACGTCACCAACACCCGCGCCAACTCACTGTGAACACCCTCGCCAAACGCAAAACTTTCAAGCAGCTGGGTCGCAGTGCGTATGCGGTAAGCCGCTGTTTCGTGCAGCACGTCCAGCGGTGCCTCGGTGTCGATCACCAGCGAAGCGATGGTGCAATCGATGCCGGTGATGGGCATGTATCTATCCATGACAAAAAATCCTCCATTGCGTAAGAAAGCGCGATTACTCATTGGGGACCGTTGGACGGCGCCATAGACAACCCACAGGGCGGGTCGAGAATGTCCAGGGCCCGGTTGACCATCAGCTCGGCCAGCACGACCAGTTGCTGAATGGCCAATGCCTCGTTGCGGCGCGAGCCTTCGAGCTCGCAGGCGAGGTCGGTGGTCATCACATTTAGCGAGGCGAGGGT
>NZ_JBFULH010000616.1:0-2352 GCF_056400445.1 Pseudomonas sp. P5_B2
TTGCTATTTATGGCGCAGGCCCCGTGGGATTGTTATGCGCGGCGTGCGCCAGAATGCTTGGCGCCGAGCTGATTTTCATGGTCGACCATCATGACTATCGGCTGGCCTACGCCCAGCGAACCTATGGCGTCGTAGCGATCAATTTTGACGACGATGATGACCCGGCTGACACGATCATTCGGCAAACGGCAGGCAGTCGGGGGGTGGATGCCGTGATCGATGCCGTGGGTTTCGAAGCCAAGGGCAGCACCACCGAAACCGTGCTCGCCACCCTGAAACTCGAGGGCAGCAGCGGCAAGGCGTTACGCCAGTGTATTGCGGCAGTCCGGCGTGGTGGCGTAGTCAGCGTTCCGGGCGTTTACTCAGGGTTTATCCATGGTTTTCTGTTCGGTGACGCCTTCGACAAGGGCCTGACGTTCAAAATGGGCCAGACCCATGTGCAGCGCTATTTGCCGGAGTTGCTGGGGCATATCGAAACCGGACGCTTGCAACCGGAAGCGATCATTACCCATCGCCTGTCCCTGGAGCAGGCAGCCGAGGGCTACAAGCTCTTCGACAAAAAACAGGAACAGTGCCGTAAGGTGATTCTAACCCCGGGATCCAGCGATGTACCGCTGACAGAAAACCTTGAAACCGAAGCGGTGCCTGTGATGTAGCCGCGGCCCGGAATAATAAAGTAGCCCGGCATTTGCCGGGCTTCTTTTTCACGTTCACGCTCGATGTTCAAGCGGTTCGCGCAGATGTTCTGAGTGGATGACGGATTGGGGAATTGGCGGAAAATCCTCGTTGAGCAAACGCAGGTGTTCAATCGCTTCCTGAAACTTCAAGTCAGCTTTGCGGCGTAGCGCCTGATAACGATCAAACAGTTCCATATCCAGATCGCTGCCATCGAGCATTTCGAAAGCACATCGGCTCAGGCCCTGGGCCTCTTCGAACATCTGACGGTTACGTTCCAGGGCGAGTGCCCGGCAGGCTTTGATTTGATCAGGGGAGGAACATTGGATCATGACCGGCACCTCTTTTTCGGGGTCCCTTTGAATAGGCGTCGTTGCCACAGTGGAACCAACCTGTCGAACCCCGCGATGCACTAACAAAGCGGGGTTAAAGATGTGACTGTCGGGGGAAAAGGGGAATTCAATTTTTTTTCAGGCGTTCGTAACGGGCGAGGGTGGGCTGGGTGGTGATTCCGTGAATCAGAATGCTCAACGCGACCACCGACAACGTCAGGTCGGTGCACAGGGCCGCCACCGATTGACCGAGCCCGTGGTTCAAGGCGTAAAACAGGTAATAAAGGCTGCCGATGCCACGGATGCCGAACCAGCCAATCAATGCGCGCTGATGCCAGTCAAGCAAGCGACCCCACGGCATGACGGCCACACTCAGCGGCCGGATCAGGAAAAACAGCACGCCGCCGATGGGCAAGGCACGCCAATCCCAGTGGGCGATCAGCACCACCCCCAGGAGCGTCACCAGAAACACCTCCATGGCCCGTTCCACGAGACCGCCGAAGGCGAGCATGTCACTCATCATGATGCCCGCCGCAACCTGGCCGTCCTCCAAATGGTCGGTGTTGCCACGCATGACATGTTGCGGCTCGACGTTCTGATGACCCACCACAGGCTGGACCAGATGCTCGGCGGGCTCTGGCGATTCGCCCGCCGTCTTGACCTCGGCCCGCCGCAAGCCGAGGCCGGCGGCGAACACCGAGAGAAACCCATAGGCATGAATGAATTCGGCGCCGACATAGGCCAGGGCGATCAAGGCGAGGGCGAGGTAATCATTCGGGGACAACGTGCTGTCATCGTTCTGGATACGCAACGTCAACGTCACCCGCCCGATGCCGCGTCCCATCCAGTAACCCGTCAGCAAGCCGGCGGGCACGGCCCAGAGCAGACTTTTAAGCGCCCAGTCGCCCACCCAGCCAGGATCACCGTCGTGCTGCAACAAGAGTAATCCGAGAATCACGAAGGGAAACGCGATGCCATCGTTGAGCCCGGCCTCGCCCGACAGACCGAAGCGCACACGGTCGTCGTCCCGCGCGTCATTGACTTGCACCAGGGCGGCCAGCACCGGGTCGGTCGGTGCCAGCACCGAGCCGATCAACACGGAGGCGCCCCACGATACGCCGAACCCGTAGTGCAACAGCAAACAAACGCCGCCAATGGTTAAGACCATGACCGGTCCGGCCAGTCCGAATGCGATTCGCCATGTCTTGTCCTTGAGCGGCAAGCGTAATTTCAGCCCGCAGACAAACAATGAAAAGAGCACCGCGACTTCCGTCAGGTGCTCCATCCAGTCAGCGGCGTCATTGGTATTGAGCTTCAAAAGTCCCAGTGCGCCTGGCCCAATGGC
>NZ_JBFULH010000617.1:0-2906 GCF_056400445.1 Pseudomonas sp. P5_B2
GCGATGCTCGATAAAACGGCAGGATCAGGTCCCGTGTCAATGGCGCCAGCGTGACATCGCCATCGGTGGCCGGGTCGATCCAGATCACTTCTTCGATCTCAGCCGCCGGGGTAACGTCGGTGTCGATGCTCAGCAAAAACAGTTCAGCCTGCACGACAAATCCAGGTTCGTTTGCAGCCGGTGCCGAGAATATCCCAAGGTAACGGGCGTGCGCAGGATCGATGATCAGACCCAGCTCTTCTTCCAGCTCTCGGACCAACGCGTGGACCGGTTGTTCATGGGCTTCGATCTTGCCACCCGGCTGCATGAAGGCCTGGGTGCCGCGCTTGCGCACCAGCAATGTGCGGCCGTCGGGACCGATCATCAGGGCGGCGGCGATGCGGATGGTGCGTGGCGAATCAGCGGATGAAAGCGTCATGGATCGGAGAAAGCCTTGAGTAAAAGCCGTAAGGATCCCATGCTCGCCGGGGGCTCGTCATTAGATGGATACCCGGAACGCGCGAACTAGAGCTGTCCAAGCGCAGAATGCGTGAAATGTATACCTGTCATAAGCAGCCAACCATTGTGRCGAGGGGGCTTGCCCCCGTCCGGCTGCGAAGCAGTCGTAATATCTGCAAAAGCCCTTGCCACAGGTGCTCCCTTGCCACAAAAGCCATTGCAGCATTGCCGCAATTATTGAGTCCGAAACCAAGGAAACCGTATGAGCCTGTCACTCCTGAGCCGCTACGCCTTCTTTGCCGCTTGCGTGATTTTCACCCTCGCCAGCCTGCCTTTCCTCGAATACGACTGGCTCTGGCCAATCACCACCGTCACCGCTGTGCTCAGCCTGATCGGCCTGTTCGATCTGCTGCAAAGCCCGCACGCGGTGCGTCGCAACTACCCGATCCTGGGCAATATTCGTTATCTGGTGGAAGGTATTCGCCCGGAAATCCGCCAGTACCTGCTCGAATCCGACAGCGACGCCCTGCCCTTCTCCCGGGCCCAGCGTTCGCTGGTCTACTCGCGCGCCAAGAACGAAAGCGCGGACAAACCCTTCGGCACGCTGATCGATGTGTATCAGTCGGGCTTCGAGTTTATCGGTCACTCGATGCGGCCGGCGCCGTTGAGTGATCCGAGCGCATTCCGCGTGATGGTCGGCGGCCCGCAATGTACCCAGCCGTACTCCGCTTCCGTGTTTAACATCTCGGCCATGAGCTTTGGCTCGCTCAGCGCCAACGCGATTCGCGCCTTGAACCAGGGCGCCAAGCTCGGCAATTTTGCCCATGACACCGGCGAAGGCAGCATCAGCGCTTACCACCGGGAAAACGGTGGCGACCTGACCTGGGAACTCGGTAGCGGCTACTTCGGCTGCCGCACCGCTGACGGGCGTTTCGACCCGGAACGCTTTGCCGCCCAGGCACAAACGCCGCAAGTGCGAATGATCGAAATCAAGATGAGCCAGGGCGCCAAACCCGGCCATGGCGGGATTCTGCCCAAGCACAAAGTCACCAAGGAAATCGCCGAAACCCGCGGCATCATGATGGGCGAAGACTGCATCTCGCCGTCGCGGCACAGCGCGTTTTCCACACCGATCGAACTGATGCACTTCATCCAGCAACTGCGTGAACTGTCCGGCGGCAAACCGGTGGGCTTCAAGTTCTGCCTCGGCCACCCATGGGAATTCATGGGTATCGCCAAGGCCATGCTGGAAACCGGCATCCTCCCGGATTTCATCGTCGTCGACGGCAAGGAAGGTGGCACCGGTGCCGCGCCGGTTGAGTTCACCGACCACATTGGCGTGCCGATGCGCGAAGGTTTGTTGTTCGTGCATAAMACGCTGGTGGGCTTGAACCTGCGGGACAAAATCAAACTCGGCGCCAGCGGCAAGATCGTCAGCGCCTTCGACATCGCCAGCGTCCTGGCCATTGGTGCCGACTGGGCCAACTCGGCACGCGGCTTCATGTTCGCTATCGGGTGCATCCAGTCACAAAGCTGCCACACCAACAAATGCCCGACCGGCGTGGCGACTCAGGACACCTTGCGTCAACGCGCACTGGTAGTCCCGGACAAGGCCCAGCGGGTGTTCAACTTTCACCGCAATACACTCAAGGCGTTGGCCGAAATGTTGGCCGCTGCCGGTCTCGATCACCCATCGCAACTGTCGGCCAAGCATCTGGTGCGACGCATGTCGGCGACCGAGATCAAGTTGTTCTCGCAGTTGCATGTGTTTTTGAAACCGGGGGAGTTGCTCACAGGGGAAGTGAATGGCGAGTTTTACTCGCGGATGTGGCAGATGGCGCGGGCGGATAGTTTTGAGCCAAATGAGATGGCTGCTGCTTAACTGGCGCTGCATGCCAGCTTCACGCAGAGGCTGGCATCATTCAAACCTCACGCTCGCTGAACAGAATAAAACTGGAAAATAACAACCCGCAGATCAGACTCAAAAGCGAGAACGACGCGACGGTCACCAGCCCGTGAATTTTCCAGACGTCAGCGAAATAGCCAACAACGAAACTCATCAGCCCCATGAAACAGAGATACACCAGATAACGAAGCACCGACGCGTTGGCATTGAATGTGTACAGCGTATGCACATAGAAAGAGAACGTCGCGGCCACACAAAACGCCGAAAGGTTACTGGCGGCCTGACTCCATTCGGCGACGGTGGTGAGTACATAAAATAGCTGCCAATGAATCAGCGTATTGGCCACGCCAACCACCGCGTAAGCGGAAAACTTTTTCCATAAGGTTTTCATGTCCGTTCCCTGGCCTGCTGCTGTTTCAAGCGTCAACCTAAAGTCAGCGCGGGTGTGCGTCTACTGTCATAACGAACAGGTAGCGCGGCAATCCGGATCAACGGTCATTTTGAACTGCTCGTTTACGAACCCGACGGTAGTCAGAGATCGTAAAGCTGCCGGGCATACAGG
>NZ_JBFULH010000618.1:0-2349 GCF_056400445.1 Pseudomonas sp. P5_B2
GTACTCACCGATGAGGATGCAATTATGGGTGTGGTTCGTTTCGCCAGTGACATGCGCCAATTGGTGGAACCGGCGTGCGGAGTGTCATTGGCGGTGGTCTATCTGAACCATCGTGCCATCGCCGATGCTCACGACGTGGTGGTCGTGGTCTGTGGCGGGGTGAGTGTCAGCGCGCAATTAGTCGCCGGGTGGGCGTGCCTATCCGGTAAGCGAGCGAAGTAGAGCTGGAAACACTATTGATGTGTCGCCAGCCCTACCGCTGTTTTTTCGGCTTCATTGACCGGCAGCATCGCTTTCCTGAATCAGGATCGCCCGAGCCAGGTCTTCGTCGCTGGCGTTGAGGCCGGGATTGTCCTGACGAATTTTTTTCAGAACCGACTCCAGATAAACACCGCGAATCGCACCGCCACTGGCAACGAAGCTGGAGGCGTCATCCTTAGCGGGAATCACTAGCTTCTTATCTTTGAACGTCGAGTACAGCGAGGCTGAGACCCCGGCTGAAGTGGCAACATCTTCCGCATCCACACTGGCCAATACCGAGCCTAAGGGTAAACACAGCATCAGGGAGGAAATGATAATCAGGCGGCGCATGATGGTGTCCTCTGAAAGCGTGCAGCAAATATTAAGTATCTCTTAGCTTAGGAGATGCGGTGATCGCCAGGAGTTCCATTTTGCCTGTAGATTGCCCTATGCCATTGCTACCGATGATCAGCGTTTGCCCTGCCATTCACTGTGCGGGCTATGCTTGCAGTGCGCCCATCACCATGGGAGATCTCTCATGATCAACGTACRCACTGCCCGCATGCTTGCCGATTACAAGAACTGGGCCGACCAGCGCCTCTTTGACAGCCTGGCCGCCTTGCCGGCGGGGGAGGTCAGTAAAGAACGCGTGTCGGTGTTCAAAAACATGATTGGCACCCTGAACCACATCTACGTGGTGGATTGCATCTGGCAAGCCCACCTCGAAGGCCGAGGGCACGGCTTCAAAACCTCCCATGATCTGTTGCATGCCGACCTTGCCGAACTGCGCATGGCACAACGGGAAATTGATAACTGGTACTGCGACTGGAGCGAGCGGCAGACCGAGGCGTCGCTGGATAAACCCGTCGAGTTCACGTTTGTCTCAGGCGAAAGCGGCACCATGAGTGCCGGCGCCATGCTGATGCACGTGGTCAACCATGCCAGCTATCACCGGGGCTGGGTGGTCCAGATGTACTTCGAAATACCGGCCATGCCACCGGTTACTGATTTACCGGTGTACCTGCGCGAGACTCAACCGACAGCCTTCACGTTGCCACATGCCCCGGCAGTGGAACCGCCATGTGCTGTGCAATTTTCGAGCGCAACCAGCGTTCTGCCGGATCGTTATCGTTGACGCCGTTCCAGACCATGGACAGTTCGGACAGCACAATGTCAAACGGCGGGTCGTCGGCCCGCAACTGGCTGCTGCCCTCGATCAACGCACACGCGGCGTAATCCGGCACCGAGGCGAGCATATCGGTGCCAGCCAGCAAGGAGCGCAACCCCGCGAACTGCGGCACCGCCAAGACCACCCGCCGCGAACGTCCGATACGCGCCAGGTCGTTGTCGATGGCCCCGGTCAAATCCCCGGAAAACGACACCAGCGCATGCGGCCGGTCGCAGAAATCGTCCAGCGTCAGCGGACCGGGTCGGTCATCGCCACGCAAAATCTTCACACTCAGGTCGCGCAACTTCTTGCGCTTGGCGTTGGCCGGCAGCTCCGTGGTGTAACTGATCCCGACAGAAATCTCGCCGCTGGCGAGCATCGATGACATCAGCAGGTAATTCACCCGCCTCACCACCACCACGACGTTCTGCGCCTCCTCGCGAATCTGCTTGAGCAACGGCGGAAACAGGCCGAACTCGGCATCGTCGGACAGGCCGATACGAAACACATCACGGCTGGTGGCCGGGTCGAAATCCTTGGCCCGACTGACCGCACCGGAAATGGTGTCCATCGCCGGTTGCAGCTCCTTGAGAATCACCAGCGCACGCGGGGTTGGCTCCAGTGTGCGGCCGTTGCGCACCAGCAATGGGTCGTCGAACAAGTCGCGCAACTTCGCCAGCGAGGCGCTGACGGCGGGCTGGCCGAGGAACAGCTTCTCCCCGGCGCGGGTCAGGTTTTTCTCAAACATCAGGGTTTCGAAAATCACCAACAGGTTCATGTCCACGCGGCGCAGGTCGTTGCGGTTCATGGTGATTGCTCGCAGGTTTTTTTGGGTCTGTTCAGTAAAGCATCAAACCTGAATAGGTCATTAAACGGCGATGTTTAACACACATCTCCAGATACTCTCTGAGGCTACACAACCTTGCGCCGTTGCCTACGAC
>NZ_JBFULH010000619.1:0-2325 GCF_056400445.1 Pseudomonas sp. P5_B2
GACACACCGTCATCGCGAGCAGGCTCACTCCTACAGGGGATTGTGGTGATTACCAGGGAATGGTTTCACCCCTGTAATTCACGAAATGATGTCCGCCCTTGCCGGTGTAGGCGTTCACCTGATCAACCAGCCCACGGGTACTCGTTTCCACATCAATGTCCGCACCTTCACCGCCCATGTCGGTTTTCACCCAGCCCGGATGCAGCGACAGCACGGTGAGTTTCTGCTCGCCCAATTGCGTGACGAAGCTGTTGGTCATCGAGTTCAGCGCCGCTTTACTGGCCTTGTACAACGCCAGTTCCGGCGCGTCCGGCATGGTCACGCTGCCGAGCACCGAACTCATGAACGCCAGCACGCCGCTGTCCGGGCGGATCTGCCCGACGAATTGCTGAGCCAGGTTGATCGGGGCCACAGCGTTGGTGAAAAACAGCTGGCCCACTTCGGCCAACGTCGCACCGCCTGGTGTTTGAACGTCCGGGCCCTTGACCCCGGCATTCACGAACAACAGGTCGAACATGTCACCCTTGAGTTGTTGGCTCAGAGCGATCACCGCAGGTTGATCGTCCATGTCGAGTTTTTCGATCCGCACGTTACCCAAGGCCCGCAGGGCTTCGGCGTTTTGCGGGTTACGCACGGTGGCGGTGACTTGCCAGCCGTCGGCCAGCAGGGTTTTCACCAGACCGAGGCCCAGGCCCCGGGAGGCTCCGATGATGAGTGCGGTTTTTGCCTTGGACATGAGTGGACTCCTTGAAAAAGAGGGTCACGGATTTAAAGGACAGCGCTGGCCGAGCCGTTGCTGCAACTCGCTACGCAACGCGCCGAGTTCGGCCATGCGAGTTTCGATCAGTTTGAGTTTGTCTTGCAGCAATTGCGTGACGGCGCTGTCCGGGTCGGGTGACTGCCAGATTGCCGCGACGCTGTTGCCGATTTCACCGAGGGTAAAACCCAGTCGCTGAGCGGTTTTGATGTACTGCACCAGTTGCACCATGTCCGCTGGATAGTCGCGATAACCATTGGCGCTGCGTTGCGCCGCGATCAATCCGCGCTGCTCATAGAAGCGCAGCGTATCGCGGCTGACCGCGCTGGCCTGGGCTAATTCACCAATGCGCATGTTGACGTCTCGAGAAGGCTTGACCCTGGAGCATACTCCAGGCTTTAGCCTTTTTGCTCCTCGAATGTATGGAGCAAAGCCGATGTGGACTTCAACGCAATATCGCCGGTTGGTGCGGGGCAGCGCCTGGTATGACTTGATCGTGATGGTGGCGTTTGTCACGCCATGGAGTTTTGCGGTTATGCATTCGGGGTTGGCGGGGGTGAGTCAGGCGTTCGATCTGCCCGGAGAGCTGCCAGCGTTTGAGCCGATGCACATGCTGATGGCGAATCTGCTGGGGTCGATTGTGTGCGTTTGGGCGGTGCTGCGGATTCGGGATCCGCAGCAGGTATTTGGGCGGTATGACGCGGCCGGAAGATTCCTGTTTTCGGCTTGGCAGCTTTATGCCTTGCTCCATGGTGCCAGCTCTTTGCTGGTGGTTTTTTTAGCCTTTGAATTGGCGTGGGGCGTGGCTCAAGTGTTGCCAGTCAGGCAGCCTTCGCGAGCAAGCCCGCTCCCACATTTGACCGAGTCGAACCGGTTTCTGTGACCGACATAAATCGAATGTGGGAGCGGGCTTGCTCGCGAAGGGGCCGGCCCATTCAATCCTAATGCCCGCCCTGCCACGGTTGCCCCAACGACACCGGCGCATACAACCGCGTCCGCACCGCATCTCGCGACAGCAGCACCAACACCACAATCGTCGCGACATACGGCAGCATCGCCAGCAGACTCGACGGAATCGCCAGCCCCAACCCCTGCGCCACCAAATGCAGGATGCTGGCGAGCCCGAACAGATACGCCCCCAAAAGCAAGCGCCACACCCGCCAGCTGGCAAACACCACCAGTGCCAAGGCAATCCAGCCACGTCCGGCGCTCATGTTCTCGGCCCACATCGGCGTGTACGCCAGGGACAGATACGCGCCAGCCAACCCGGCCATCGCGCCGCCAAACAACACCGCCAGCGTACGCACGCCTAACACCGGCAAGCCCATCGCACTGGCGGCATCCGGGTTTTCCCCAACGGCTTGAATGATCAGCCCGACGCGACTTTTCACAATCACCCACGCCACCAGTGCAAACAGTACGAAAGACAGGTACACCAGCAAATCCTGGGCAAACAGCATCCGTCCGATCAGCGGGATCTCACTCAAGTAAGGAATCGCCACCGGCTCAAAACCGGCCAGCGGCTTACCGACCCATGCCGCGCCGATAAACGTCGAAAGGCCCACACC
>NZ_JBFULH010000620.1:0-2325 GCF_056400445.1 Pseudomonas sp. P5_B2
CTTCAACTCGTATCGCTTTTCGGTCAACGACAACGCCTCAAATTTTGTCAAAACGGCCTACGCGGCCCTTTGCCAGGAGGTAAGCGAAGCAACTCCAGTCGAGCACACGCTGACGCAAGAGTCGGCCATGGTCATCAATAACGTCCGAGCCCTGCACTGTCGCGATGTCATTAAGGACAACCGGCGGGTCCTGGTTCGTATTTTCGGGCTTTCAAAATTTTCTTCCCCTGTCGCTATTTCAGAGGACCCGTTACTGCTGCAGGGCTGATTTTTTAAGCGATCAAGCTGCGGAAGGACCAGTCATGTGATAACTGGCCAATAACTATAAAAAGGGAATGTTATGTCTTGGGATTTAATAGGTATGTTGGCGCTTGTTGCTTTTTTCGCCGGTTTTTTTGATGCGATTGCCGGCGGTGGGGGCTTGATTACCTTACCTGCATTGTTTCTGGCCGGTATAGATCCGATCAGTGCAATTGCAACGAACAAGTTCCAGGCCGCTTCGGCAAYTGTTTCGGCCACTGTGACCTTTGCTCGCAAAGGAATGATCGAGTGGCGCGAAGGCCGTTTCCTGGTGATCTGCGGATTTATTGGCGGCGCCAGTGGTGCCTTGCTGGTCAGCTCTGTTGATAAGCACTATCTGGAAGTTTGCGTGCCTATCATGCTGATTCTGGTGGCTATCTATTTTGCTTTCTCTCCCAAGCTGGCCAATGAAGATCGACGCAAGAGAATCGGCATTCTGCTTTTTTCGTTTACCGTCGCGCCGATCCTGGGCTTTTACGACGGTATATTTGGCCCCGGTGTGGGCTCTTTCTTTATTGTCGGGTTTGTACTTCTCTGCGGCTTGGGCATGATGCGGGCCATGAGTTTTACCAAACTTGCCAACGCCTCATGCAACCTGGGTTCTTTGTCGGTCTTCATTACCAAAGGTGTGATTATTTGGCCGATTGCCATAGCCATGGCTTTGGCGGCCTTCATCGGCGCTCAATTGGGTGCACGAGCCGCTGTTCGCGTCGGTCCACGCTTGATTAAACCCATGTTGATCGTGGTCTGCTGCGCCTTGGCCTTCAAGCTGCTGAGCGTAGAAAGCAATCCTTTGCGCGTCGCGGTCCTTGAATCGTTGGCTTGGTTATGATTGCCGGTACGGCGCTGACCAGTTCTTGCCTTCAGCTTTGATCGCAGCCGACCCGCCCTGCGCAGGGTCGGCGGTTCGATTCCGTCTCTGGGCACCMAATACCGAAAACCCTGAATCGCAAGATTCAGGGTTTTTTTATGCCTGGGATTTGATGAGGCACTGTTCCAGTCACCCTCGAAGCGCCGCACGAAGCATCCCCCCACCTCCTCGCGCCACGCCAGTAAGCACCTGAAACGCCTTCCGAAGCCGAGTCCCTAGTGGCATCAAGCATTGGTGATCGGCCCTTCTCTCCGTCTCTCGGGTTTGTCGGAACGCTCCGTAGGCTTTAACGGAAATGGATGACATACGCTGATCATCGGCTTGGGCAGAATCGTGAGAGGAGCTGCCGCGTAACCGGGAGCAGATACACAACAGGGATGTAGACAATGACTGAAGCCATCAAACGGGATGTCGAAAACGTTGAGCTTTTTACTGGACAGGACATCAGAATTTTCAGCTTTGATATTCGGCAGTCAAGTTGGCTTCACAAGTTCGCCGAAGAACTGGCCGCCATCGGCGGGCCGCAGGCACCAGGAGCCAATTTCAAAGCCTCTCTGGCAACCACAGAATTGAAGCTCTCGTTTTCGAAAGACCAACGCGAACTGCTGGCGGCCTACTCCAATGGCCTTGTTTGCGTGTTGATCTTTGAAGGGATGCAAAAAATCACCGATGCCAGCCCACCAAATGAACTGCCAGACCTGACATCCCTGGAAAATCGACACGACGTCCTTTGCCTGGCCGCCCGTAATCAGATCTTGTTGAAACTGGTGGATAACAGCTCCTTTGCCTATGACATGGACAACGAAGGAAAGCTGGTTCGATTGGTCGCCAACTTCAAAGGTGGCGGACTTACCAAAATCAATGCCGAGCCGGAAATCAAAGAACTGAGTTCCCATTCCGGCCTCGCGCTTGGCCCGCATACCGAGGCGCCTTACTGGTGCGCCGTGAACGCGAAAGACGGGCACTCGCCCTCTCCGTCCTCGCTCATACTTTCCGCGCTGTGGAACCCGAGCCTGGAACCTACGAGGGTCATTCCGCTGCCTCCCATACTGGAGAAAATCGGCGTCACCCACTGCCTCGCACTGACCACGGGTAACTTCCAATTCACTCGTAGCGACTCTTTTGTCAGTGGCAAAGGGGAAGATGGCCGCAAC